>NZ_CANLDZ010000005.1:0-284583 GCF_947489545.1 uncultured Ruegeria sp.
GGTTGTAGCTCAGATGGTTAGAGTACCGGCCTGTCACGCCGGGGGTCGCGGGTTCGAGCCCCGTCAACCGCGCCACTGCTGTCAGCCTGGATCCGGGCCTAGGGATCATGAAAATGCGCGGTTGTAGCTCAGATGGTTAGAGTACCGGCCTGTCACGCCGGGGGTCGCGGGTTCGAGCCCCGTCAACCGCGCCACTTTCTTCAAAATGTTGACACGTGGACGACGCCTTCAACAGGGCGGCTCTCTGTGAAGTTGTGGATCGCCTTTGAAACAGGAACCTGTTCGGCGAAAACCTGTTCGTTCACACTTTGTTCTAATTTTTCTATTGGAGACTCAGCGCCACTCGCCTATCTCTAAGAAACTTGTTTGTTGGGGGCCGAAATGGCTGAGCTGAAGAATATCGAGGTGCGCGGCGCGCGCGAACATAACCTAAAAGGCATCGACGTGGATATTCCGCGCGATCAGCTGGTTGTGATCACCGGGTTGTCCGGTTCGGGCAAGTCGTCGCTGGCGTTTGATACCATCTACGCTGAAGGGCAACGTCGCTATGTCGAAAGCCTATCGGCCTATGCGCGTCAGTTTCTGGACATGATGGAAAAGCCTGATGTGGATCACATCAGCGGTCTATCCCCGGCGATTTCCATCGAACAGAAAACAACCTCCAAGAACCCGCGTTCGACTGTTGGCACGGTCACCGAGATCTACGACTACATGCGCCTGTTGTTCGCCCGTGCTGGCACGCCATTCAGCCCGGCTACTGGCCTGCCGATTGAGGCGCAGCAAGTTCAGGACATGGTTGATCGCATAATGACGATGGAGGAGGGGACGCGTGGTTACCTGCTGGCTCCGATCGTGCGGGACCGCAAGGGCGAATACAAAAAGGAATTCCTCGAACTCCGCAAACAGGGGTTCCAACGCGTCAAAGTAGATGGCGAGTTCTACGAGCTGGACGAACCGCCCACGCTGGACAAGAAATTCCGGCACGATATTGATGTCGTCGTGGACCGTCTGGTCGTGCGTGAGGGTATGGAAACGCGGCTGGCCGACAGTTTGCGCACCGCTTTGGATCTGGCCGACGGTATCGCGGTTCTGGAAACTGCGCCCAAGGAAGGCGATCCGGAACGCATCACCTTCAGCGAGAATTTTGCATGCCCCGTCAGTGGCTTCACGATCCCTGAGATCGAACCGCGCCTGTTTTCGTTCAACGCTCCTTTTGGGGCCTGTCCGGATTGCGATGGGTTGGGGGTTGAACTGTTCTTTGACGAACGTCTCGTCGTGCCGGACCAGACGCTCAAACTGTATGATGGCGCGTTGGCACCATGGCGCAAGGGTAAGTCACCGTACTTTCTGCAGACGATTGAGGCGATCGCGCGTCACTATGAGTTTGACAAGAACACGCCTTGGAAAGATCTGCCCGAAAAGGTTCAGCAGGTGTTTTTACGCGGTTCAGGCGATGAAGAAATCCAGTTCCGCTACGATGAAGGCGGAAGGGTCTATCAGGTTACGCGTAGTTTCGAAGGCGTGATCCCGAATATGGAGCGGCGCTATCGCGAGACCGACAGCGCCTGGATCCGGGAGGAGTTCGAGCGGTATCAGAACAACCGTCCCTGTGGCGCGTGCAATGGTTTCCGCCTGCGGGCTGAGGCTTTGGCCGTCAAGATGTCAGGCCTTCATGTGGGCCAGGTGGTCCAGATGTCGATCAGAGAGGCCTTGGCTTGGGTCGAGGACGCACCCAACCATTTGAATGCTCAGAAGAACGAAATCGCCCGCGCTATTCTCAAGGAAATTCGCGAGCGATTAGGATTCCTGAATAACGTTGGATTAGAGTATCTTACCTTGTCACGTTCAAGTGGAACTTTGTCGGGAGGCGAGAGCCAGCGCATCCGGTTGGCATCCCAGATTGGGTCTGGGCTGACGGGCGTATTGTACGTGCTCGACGAACCCTCAATTGGTTTGCACCAGCGCGACAATGACCGGCTGTTGGGTACGCTCAAGAACCTGCGCGATCAGGGAAATACGGTCATCGTCGTCGAACATGACGAAGAAGCGATCCGCGAGGCTGATTACGTCTTTGATATTGGCCCCGGAGCCGGCGTGCACGGTGGTCAGGTGGTCAGCCAAGGAACACCGGCCGAGATTGCGGCAGATGCAGCCTCGGTGACCGGGCAGTATCTGGCTGGGACGCGTGAGATTGCGGTGCCGGCCACGAGACGCAAGGGCAATAAGAAGAAAGTCTCGGTGGTCAAAGCGACCGGCAACAATCTGAAAAATGTCACTGCCGCGTTTCCATTGGCGAAATTTGTGTGCGTGACTGGTGTCTCGGGTGGCGGGAAGTCGACCCTGACCATCGAAACGTTGTTCAAGACCGCCTCGATGCGTCTGAACGGGGCGCGTCAGACGCCTGCGCCGTGCGAAACGATTAAAGGGTTGGAACATCTGGATAAGGTCATCGACATTGATCAGCGACCCATCGGGCGAACTCCGCGTTCAAATCCAGCGACTTACACCGGGGCCTTCACCCCGATCCGCGACTGGTTTGCCGGTCTGCCCGAGGCCAAGGCGCGCGGATACAAACCTGGTCGGTTCAGCTTTAACGTCAAAGGCGGACGATGTGAGGCATGCCAGGGCGACGGTGTCATTAAGATTGAGATGCACTTTTTGCCCGATGTTTACGTGACCTGTGAGACCTGCAAGGGCGCGCGATACAACCGCGAAACGCTGGAGATCAAGTTCAAAGGTAAGTCTATCGCCGATGTTCTTGATATGACTGTCGAAGACGCGCAGGAATTCTTCAAGGCAGTACCGTCGATCCGCGATAAAATGGATGCCTTGGCCCGTGTGGGTCTTGGCTATATCAAAGTTGGCCAACAGGCGACGACGCTTTCTGGTGGTGAAGCGCAGCGGGTGAAGCTGTCGAAAGAGCTCAGCAAGCGATCAACCGGTCGAACGCTGTATATTCTGGATGAACCGACGACGGGATTGCACTTTGAAGATGTACGTAAGCTGTTGGAGGTGCTTCATGAACTGGTCGAGCAGGGCAATACCGTTGTCGTGATCGAACACAATCTGGATGTCGTCAAAACCGCTGACTGGATCATCGATATCGGTCCTGAGGGCGGAGATGGCGGTGGCCAGATCGTCGCTGAAGGTACGCCCGAAAAAGTTGCCGAGACGGAACACAGTTATACTGGCCGTTACCTGAAATCGATGTTGAACCCCAAGCGTGTTGCAGCCGAGTAATTGTGGGCGCTGGAACTAGGCCAGCGCCTTCAAGCCTTTATGCGGAAAGCATGGGTTTGGGTTTAGAGGCCAATTGGATCGGAACCACAAACAACGCCAAGAAGCCGGAGTTCAAAACCACGTTGAACCACGCACCTGCAAAGACTGATCCCGTACTGTCAATGACGAACCAGCTGATGAGGCCGTACATCATGATCCGTCCGCCGATTTCGGGATTTGTCGCGTAGACATGGGTGGTAACCTGCCAAGTCATCACACCCAACCCAGTCAACAAGCCGCCACTGATCGCCCCTAACAGAAGTTCACTGTCAGATGTGAATGTTTGTCTGCCATCAATTGGTAGATGTGCAAGGTCCAGAAACAAGCCAAAAAGTGAACCCAGTTGAAATGGCAGCGACAGAAACATCAGCACTCCAAACGCAATGCAAATTGCTGATGCGCCCCGAAGCAGTTGTGTTGCGCGCGTATGTGTCATGTGTGCTCTCCGTTTCGATTGTCTGCGCACAAGCTGCGGCCTTCGATGCGGCGAAACAATTACCTTCCAGGTAAGTGCATTCGCTTTTTGGCGTGTTACTTTGTTAATGCGAAAGAAAGGTCTGATATGAGTGCAGAGTTCGGCACGGCCCTGAAGGAATGGCGAACCACACGGCGCATGAGCCAGCTGGAGCTGGGTTTAAGTGCGGGCGTATCCTCGCGGCACATTTCGTTTCTGGAAACTGGGCGGTCTCGTCCCAGTCGCGGCATGGTGTTTCGATTGTGTGATGAGCTAGAGGTGCCGTTTTCTGCCCGCAACACCTTGTTGACTGCAGCTGGACTAAGCCCGGCGTACAAAACGCGCGACCTTTCAGACGCTGACATGCGCCCGGTGCGTCAGGCGGTGGAATGGACGTTGAACCGGCATGATCCTTATCCGGGGTTTGCCTTGAACCGACATTGGGACGTGGTTCAAATGAACACAAGTGCCGGATTGTTGTTGGGCGTCCTTGGTATTGGGCAAGGGGATAACATGATTGAAGCGCTGATCGACAATCCTGCAGTTCGGGGGGCTTTGCTGAACCACTCTGAAGTGGTGCAGCACATGATCTTAAGACTTCGGGCCGAGAATGTGCATGTCGGAACCGACCGCAAGCTTCAGGCGATGATCGATCGTTTATGCAGCGTTGCTGATGACGCACCGGTCCAGACGTCAATCAGACCCGCATTCATTCCGACGAGCTACCGGTTCGGGGACCGAACCTTATCCTTGTTTTCGACGATCAGTCAGTTCGGCACAGCGGAAGATATCGCCTTGTCCGAGTTGCGAATTGAACTGATATTCCCGGCCGATGACGAGACAAAGCAGTTTCTAGAGTCCGCTATCGTTAACTGACCCAGGCTGGAATTGCATACAATTCGGCCGTAACCATGGCTTGCATTTACAGCCGCCCCCGTTTTTCGAACCGCGGCAACATCGCCGAAAAATCCTGCCCGTTGCCGCCTTCGTTTTCGACAAACTGTTCGTAAAGCGCGGTTGCTGCCTGGCCCATAGGGGTGTCGGCATCGGCGCTGTCGGCAGCCTGTTGGCTCAGCCGTAGGTCTTTCAGCATCAGTTCCGCCGCGAATCCGGGTTGATACCCGTTGTCTGCCGGGCTGTTCGGGCCAATACCGGGGGCAGGGCAATACGCGTTCATTGTCCAGCTGTAGCCTGATGACGTGCTGACAACATCAAACATCTTCTGACGATCCAAACCCAACTTGTCGGCCAGCGCGAACGCCTCGCAGGTTGCGATCATGGTGACACCGAGGATCATGTTGTTGCAGATCTTGGCCGCCTGTCCGGAGCCGGCCTCGCCGCAATGAACGGCCTTTTGGCCCATGATATCGAACAGTGGATCAGCCTTGGTAAAGGCTTCCCCCGAGCCGCCTGCCATGAAGGTCAGGGCGCCTGCAGACGCTCCACCTATGCCACCGGACACAGGTGCGTCGACTGACAGCAACCCCGCAGAGGTCGCCTGATCGGCCACAGCACGCGCGCTGTCTACATCTACTGTCGAGCAGTCAATGAACACGGCACCCTGCTTCATGCGAGGTATGATCTGATCAGCCACCGTTCGCAGAATGGCCCCGTTGGGCAACATGGTGATCACGGCGTCCGTGTCTGCGACGGCCTCTGTAGCAGTCTGAGCCTGTGTCACACCCTCAACAACCACACCGGCCGTGTCAAAGCCGCGAACCTGATGACCAGCTTTGGCCAGATTGGCTGCCATAGGTGCACCCATGTTTCCTAGCCCAATGAATCCGATTTGCATGCCTTATTCCTCCTCGAATGTCAGCGCGTCCGCACCCAGTGGCTGCAGCATTTTTGAAACGGCCGCCGCTGGAACGCTCAGGTCCGCGAACTGCCAGTTCGGGTTGCGGTCCTTGTCGATGATCTGGGCGCGGATGCCTTCCAGAAAGTCGCCATGTTCCATTGCCCGAGAGGTGAACCGGTATTCCATCTCCAATGCGCGGCGCATGGTTAGGGCAGGGCCGCGCAAACGGTGCAGCATTTCAACCGTGCAGGCCATCGACAAAGGCGCATTGCGCTGCAGCGCGTCTAACGTATTGGACGCGAAATCCCGATCGCTGTCCCTGAGGTTGATCAGTATGTCGCCAAGCGTTTCGCCGCCAAAGGCTTGGTCGATATCACTTTGCATGCTTGAGAGTTTACCTTCCGGCGGGGTTTCCGCATGGTCCTGCAGCAGGTCCGCGTTACCTGAGGCTTCCAGCATTTCGATCAGGTCAGACCAGTGCGCAAGCGGGATGAAGTGATCGGCAAACCCGGCGAGGATAGCATCCGCAGGTCCCATGCGATGACCGGTCATACCCAGAAACTCACCAAGTCTTCCGGGTGCCAGCGCCAGCATCAGCGTGCCACCCACATCCGGCACCAGACCGATCGAGCATTCGGGCATCGAGATTTTGGAGCTTTCGCCGACAATGCGATGATTACCATGACAGCCAACACCGACGCCGCCGCCCATGGTGAAGCCCTGCAAGAAACTGACCACCGGTTTAGGATATTCAAAGATTAACGCGTTCAGGCGATATTCGTCGCGCCAGAATGTCTGGCCAAAACCGAAATCTCCCTTGGTACCGGTTTCATACAGCTCGGCGATATCCCCGCCTGCGCAAAACGCTTTGTCGCCCTCGGCGTCCAATATGATCAGGTCTACCGCATCGTCCTCGCGCCAGTTGCGCAGGGCGGTATCGATGGCCATGCACATCTCATAAGTCAGTGCATTCAGAGCCTTTGGGCGCGTCAGGGTGATGCGCCCCGCACGGCCAGTCGTGCGGATATCGATGTCAGACATTGGGCCCTCAGCTCTCGGCAAGCATCTGTCGCGCGACGATCACGCGCATGATCTCATTAGTGCCTTCCAATATCTGGTGCACCCGCAGATCGCGCACAAGCTTTTCGATCCCGTAATCCGCTAGATAGCCGTAGCCACCATGTAGTTGCAAACATTGATCAACCACATTTGAGCCGGTCTCGGTCACGAACTTCTTGGCCATGGCGCAGAACTTGGTGGCATCCGGCGCGCCCTGATCCAGTTTCCACGCCGCCTGCCGGAGGAACGTGCGGGCGGCCTGCAGCTCGATCTCCATGTCCGCCAGGCGGAATTGCAAAGCCTGGAACTGATCGATGGATTTGCCGAAGGCTTTGCGCTGGGACATGTATTGCACCGTCATGTCCAAACCTGCCTGGGCTGCGCCCAGCGAACAGGATGCGATGTTCAAACGGCCGCCATCCAGGCCCATCATGGCGTACTTGAAACCGTCGCCCTCGGTTCCGACCAAATTGCCGGATGGAATCTTGCAATCGTCGAATTGCACTTGCGCTGTGGGTTGGCTTAACCACCCCATCTTCTTCTCTAAGGCGCCAAAGCTAAGACCCGGGGTGCCATCCTCGACATACACCGTGGAAATGCCCTTGGGTCCGTCCTGACCGCTGCGGACCATGCAGACATAAGCGTCAGAATACCCACCGCCCGAGATAAAGGCTTTGGTTCCGTTCAGCGTATAGCCTTCATTGGTGCGTTCTGCGCGGGTTTTCAGCGCTGCAGCGTCCGAGCCCGATCCGGGTTCGGTCAGGCAATAGCTTAGTACAGTGTTCATAGTCAGCACGCCGGGCATTATGCGGGATTTGAGGTCATCATCCGCAAAGCTGTCCAGCATCTTGGCGCACATGTTGTGGATTGACAGAAACGCGGCAACCGAGGGGCAGGCCATCGACAATGCCTCGAACACCAGCGTTGCATCCAATCGGGTCAGACCGGATCCGCCGCCGTCTTCCGAGACGTATAAAGCCCCGAATCCAAGCTCTCCAATCTTGGGCCACAGATCTTTTGGGATCGTTCCATCTGATTCCCACTGGCGGGCAAATGGGGCGATGTTTTCCTGCCCAAAAGCGTAAGCCATATCAAAGATGGCTGTTTGTTCCTCGCTCAGCGCGAAATCCATAGCGCTCCCTCCCGTCGGCATATAATTGAACGGTTGTTTATTTCCCAATCGTTACAGAAATTTTGCAGGGTCAGCAATCGTTCGGCGCGAATTCATCTGGAAGTACTGCGCAGATCAACAAACCCTTAAAGATCGGCGTGAAATTCTTCGATCAGATGCCGAACAACTGCTTTGCCCGGATCCTCGTCCTTGGCCGCTGCCTCGGCATGAATACGGCGTTGACGGGTTGCGGAGGTTCCGTTTTCAGCAATCTGCCGTAAACGCGCGAGTTCCTTCATGGTGCCCAGGGCTTCGGAATCTTCGGCAAGAAGGCCCATTAAATCTCCGATCAGTTCGGCCATTGGTTTGATGGAACGGTCACCAAAATCGATGAGTCCTTCACCAACACCGTAGCGCTGCGCACGCCAGCGATTTTCACCGACCAAAAATCGATCATACTGGCGCCAGCGCAGATTGCGGTCTTTCAAGCGGCAAAGCATCCGCGTCAATGCCTGAACCAATGCAGCCAGTGACAGCGTGTGTTCAAAACGCGGCTGCACATCCATGATGCGGGTTTCAAGCGTCGGGAACCGGTGTGAGGGGCGCAGGTCCCACCAGATTTTCGACGTATCTTCGATAACGCCCAAATCGACCAGTATTCCGGTTGTACGCTCGTATTCAGCCCAGCTGTCAAAGTCCGGCGGCAGACCGGTACGCGGCAGATTGTCGAATACAGTCAGACGATACGACGACAGCCCGGTGTCTTCACCATTCCAGAAGGGGGAAGATGTAGACAAGGCCAGAAGATGCGGCAGAAAATAGGACAGCTGAGGCATCAGGTCTGCCCGCAGGGCCTGATCCGCAACGCCAACGTGCACATGCATGCCACAAATCAGCATTCGCCGGGCGACCCCGCCCAGCGCGTGTTGCAGTGCATCATAGCGTTCCTTGCGGGTGTGATGCTGATCCTTCCAGTTCGCAAAAGGGTGACAGGATACCGCGATGGGGCTCAGGTTATACGCAGCGGCATGCTCAGAGACACACGATCGCAGACGTTTCAGATCTTCGCGCGCACTGCTGATCGTCGTATGGGGGCGGGTGCCGACTTCGATCTGACATTGCAGGAATTCAGGGCTAACTTGACCTTCGAAATCGGACTGACAGGCATCCATCAGGGCTTCGGGTGCTTCGGTCAGTTGCAGGCTGTCGCGATCAACCAGCAGGTATTCTTCTTCGATGCCCAGCGTGAAATCCTGCTGCATTCGCGGACCTCCTCTTCCTGTGTCGGACCAGTGAATACGGAAATCAACGTTTTGCCAAGGGTTTGAGGTTCTGGTTCTTGCAGAGGCCGGGCAAGCAACGGTATGGAGCGACAGTCGCAAAGTACCAAATCGGAGCCTGCCGCGTGAAACCCAGAAAATTTCCACGGATCAACGCCGCCCTTGACCGGTTTGGTGTAAAACTGGTCGACAAGGTCACGGAACGCGACGAACGCGCGCGCCTTGAAAGCTTTGAGCGGGCAGGGGGATTGACCAAACCTGCTTACGCCTTGTCTCCGGGCATGGAGAGCTTTGATGTCGGGCAACTGACCAAGGAATACCAGCAGCATGCGGACGCTCTGACCGCGTTGAAGGACCCGGCGCAGAACCAGACCGGATATCGCATCGGCAACGGATATTATGACAGCCCCGATGCGGATGCGTTGTATCTGATGGTCCGCAGGTATCAGCCAAAACGCGTGATCGAGGTCGGGTGCGGAAACTCTACGCGTGTCACCCGGCAGGCCGTCATCGATGGCGGTCTGCAAACCCAGATCACCGCGATTGACCCCTATCCACGCGCAGACATCGCCCACGTCGTCGATCAGTTTGAACAAAAACGGCTCGAAGAGGTCAACCCCGCGCTGTTTGATCAGCTTGAGGCCGGGGACATTCTATTCATCGATTCCAGCCACGTTGTGCGGATGAGCAATGATGTCGCCCATCTGTTTTGCCGGATCATCCCTGCGCTGAAGTCGGGTGTGGTGATCCATGTGCACGATGTTTTCTTGCCCTACGAGTATCCTAAACGGTTTTTCTATGATTGCCCTGGCTGGGGCGAGCAGTACATGCTGCATGCTCTGCTGCAATCTGGTGGGTATTCAATGCTTTGGCCCGGGTTTTTCCTGCAACAGGCCCGCCCTGATGCCGTCAAAGCCCTGCCGTTTCTGCGCGATGGTCGCGCGCAAAGCATCTGGGTTCAGGTCAAAGAAGTTTGATCTAAAGTGATCCGGGTCTGAGCAAAGCCCGTAACCCTTTCCATAACAAGCTGGAGAGGAGAAGACAGCCATGTTCCGTCGTACATTTATGGGGGCCGCCGCCGCACTCGCATTTGCAATGCCACTGAAGGCCCAGGCCGCAGACATTGTCGACACCGCCGTTTCTGCAGGGTCATTCAACACATTGGTCGCCGCCGTTCAGGCCGCAGGCCTGGTTGATACGCTTAAGGGAAGCGGACCGTTTACTGTATTTGCCCCAACAGACGAAGCATTTGCTGCGCTGCCAGAAGGCACCGTGGAAACTTTGTTGCTGCCCGAGAACAAGGATCAGCTTGTTGAAATCCTTACGTATCACGTCGTACCGGCCAAAGTGATGTCCGGTGACATCGCTGGCAAACGTGCGAAGGTCCTGACCGTTCAGGGCGATCGGTTAAGCGTCAACGCCAGAAACGGTGTGAAGGTCAACGGTGCCGAGGTCGTTCAGGCCGATATCGAAGCCAGCAATGGCGTTATCCACGTCATCGACGCGGTTATCATTCCTGAATAAGACTGACGGCTTTGCAAACAAAAGCCCCGGTCCATTTGGCCGGGGCTTTTTGATTATACCAGTCGGACCTGAGTGCCGATTTGCACCAGAGGATACAATTCCTCGACATGCTGATTATACAGACCAATGCAGCCGGACGAACTTTGGCGTCCGATTTTGCGGGTGTCATGGGTGCCGTGCACCAGATAAGCTGGCCAATCCAGATACATCGCCCGGGTGCCCAACGGGTTTCCAGGATCGCCACCTTCCATACGCACGGGTAGCTCTGGATCACGTTCCCGCATCGAGGCGGTCGGGGTCCAGCTGGGGAACTCTGTTTTGCGCACGACTTTGGTATAGCCGCGCTTGGTCAGCTCTTCGCTCATCGGGACCGAGCTGGGGTATAACTTGTACGAACCATCAGCCGCCCAATAATGCACCGCTCGGCTGGTGATGTCGGCCAACAAGCAGCCTACGCCAAGTTGATCGAAATGATCTTGCCAGTTTTGCTGAGAAAACGACGATACGTTGCGACGCACCGGAAGCTGGGTGCTGATGGCTTCTTCCGTTTGCGGGAATGCATCGATGCTTTGCGCCCGCGCCAGAGACGGAACGGCCAAAGCCGAAGCAACGCCCAACAGGGCCTTACGGCGAGTAATACGAGAATTGGACACGTGAGCCTCCTCAAAGACCGCTCGGGTTTTGGTGCAATTTATGGTGTGTTGTGGGGAAGAGCCAGACATTCAACCTGAAATTTTCGTGAACTTGCGATGAAATGAACGGAAATCCGCCAGTGCCGACGATGTTTCCCTTGTGTGCGGACATGAAGTTTCGATCTATCGGACACTTCAAAGACACGCATGCAGGCCTTTGAGTTTGTCGAGTTTCTTTATCGTTCTTACCTGATCATGGAACGAGAAAGGCCGCCCGATGAGGCGGCCTTCGGACTTGATGTGGCCGGAACCTTAGTCCATGGCCTTGAAGTTAAACTCGCCACCTTCTTTGATACCCGATGGCCAGCGGGCCGTGACGGTTTTGGTGCGGGTATAGAACTTGAAGCTGTCAGCACCATGCTGGTTCAGATCGCCGAACATGGATTTCTTCCAACCACCAAAGGTGTGGTAGGCCAGCGGTACTGGGATCGGTACGTTAATGCCAACCATGCCGATATTCACCCGGCTGGCAAAGTCACGTGCCGTGTCGCCATCGCGGGTAAAGATCGCGGTGCCGTTGCCATATTCATGATCCATGGCCAGTTTCAGCGCTTCTTCGTAAGATCCTGCACGCACAGTCGACAGGACGGGGCCGAAGATCTCCTGACGGTAGATGTCCATGGCAGGCGTCACGTGGTCAAACAAGTGTGGGCCAACAAAGAAGCCGTCCTCATAGCCTTGCAGGCTGAAGTCTCGGTTGTCGACAACCAGCTTCGCACCCTGTTCCACACCGGAATTGATCAGGCCCAGAATGCGCTCTTTGGCGGCGCCGGTCACAACCGGGCCCATATCCACGTCATCGCCAGACGTGTAGGGGCCGACTTTTAGCTTTTCGATGCGAGGCACCAGTTTTTCAATCAGGGCATCAGCAGTTTCGTCACCCACGGGCACGGCAACAGAGACAGCCATGCAACGTTCGCCCGCCGCACCAAATCCGGCACCAACCAACGCATCAGCGGCCTGATCCATATCGGCATCGGGCATCACGATCATGTGGTTCTTGGCGCCACCAAAGCACTGGGCACGCTTACCGTTCGCTGTTGCGCGGGAATAGATGTACTGCGCAATCGGGGTTGAGCCGACGAAGGACACACCCTGAATGATCTCGCTGTCCAGCAGGGTGTCGACGGCTTCTTTGTCGCCATTGACGACTTGGAATACACCCTTGGGCAGGCCAGCCTCGACAAACAGTTCGGCCAGCATCAGCGGAACGGAGGGATCCCGTTCCGATGGTTTCAGGACGACAGCGTTGCCGCAGGCTAGGGCAGGGCCGACGTGCCACAGAGGCATCATGGCGGGGAAGTTGAACGGCATGATAGATGCCACAACACCTAGTGGCTGGCGCATCGAGTACATGTCGATGCCGGGTCCGGCACTGTCTGTATACTCCCCTTTCAGCATCTGAGGTGCGCCAATACAGTACTCGATCACTTCCAGACCACGCTGAAGATCGCCTTTGGCGTCTGGGATGGTCTTGCCATGCTCGCGGCTCAACGCTTCGGCCAGCTTTTCCATATCACGGTTCATAAGGCCAACCATCGCCATCATCACGCGGGCGCGCTTTTGCGGGTTGGTTGCGCCCCATGCGGGTTGTGCCATAGCAGCCTGTTCAATTGCGGCCGTTGTTTCTGCGGCGCTCGCCATCGGGCATTTGTACTGAACTTCGCCCGTTGCTGGGTTGAAGACATCGTCAAAACGGCCAGAAGCGCCAGCGACGTACTCGCCATTGATGAAGTGGGTCAGGTCTTGCATCGAATTCTCCTCCGATAAAGTTGGCCGCAGAATAGACTTGCAGAAATCCGGGGAACAGAGGCAATATCCCAAAAGAGCTTTGCAAAAATGCAAAAGAGACTGGGATGAACCCGAATTGGGATGACATACGAATCTTTCTGGCTGTCGCGCGAGAAGAAAGCCTGTCCTCCGCGGGGCGCATCCTCAAGATTGATCCTGCAACGGTGGGTCGGCGCATTGCCCGTCTGGAAACGACGCTGGATGCGTTGCTGTTCACCAAATCCCAACAGGGCTATGTGCTGACAGCGATCGGAGAGCGATTGCTGGAACATGGGCTGCAAGCTGAAGAGGCGATGCGCGCTGCGGCCGGGGCCATGACTGGATCAACCAAATCGTTAAGCGGCCAAATCAGGATTGGGGCCCCAGATGGCAGCGCCAATTACCTGCTGCCACAGGTTTGTGCAAAGATCAGTGACGCGAACCCCGATCTGGATATTCAGATTCTGGCCTTGCCCCGGATCATCAACCTGTCACGACGCGAGGCGGATATGGCCGTCACCGTCAGTGCGCCCACGGCCGGTAAGCTGTTGGTCAAAAAGATCAGTGACTACAAACTGCATATGGTTGCCACGCAGGACTATCTGGATCGAAAGGGACCAATTCAGTCGGTGGCGGACCTAAGTCAGCACCGTCTGATTGGCTACATTCCCGACATGATCTTTGACCGCGAGCTGGACTATCTGAACGATATTGGCGTTGACCGTGTCGCGCTTGCATCGAACTCTGTCTCGGTCCAGCTGCGGCAGGTGTCGTCAGGGACCGGCCTATGTGTGGCACATGACTTCACGCTACCTTTTCATCCGAATCTGCAGAAAATCCTGACGGATCAAGTGAGTTTGACCCGAAGTTTTTATCTGGTCAGGCATCAGGGAGATCAGCGCAACGAGCGGTTGAACCGCTTCGCCGAAGCCCTGACACGCGGTATCCGCGACGAGGTGGCGCGGCTGGAAGCCGCTGCCGAAACTTGACAGGTCACGACAATCGCGCAACGCTTTGTAAAACAGTACGTTATTCCGGAGGTTTTTCCCTATGCTTGTTCAGGCCATTCTCAAGTCAAAGGCAGCGGATGGGGTCGTGACAGTCGGTTCGACAGCCACAGTTTCCGAAGCGGCAAAGGTACTGGCAGAAAAACGCATCGGCACGGTGGTCGTCTCAGACGATGACGGGCAAACGGCTGCTGGGATTTTGTCTGAGCGCGATATTGTCCGCGAACTGGCCAAAAGTGGCAGCGGTTGCCTGACCCAGCCAGTAAGCTCCTACATGACAGAGAAGCTGGTAACCGCGACCCGCCAAACAACCGTTCAGGACATCATGTCTCGTATGACCGAAGGTCGTTTTCGCCATATGCCCATCGTCGAAGAAGGCAAGTTGGTAGGAATCGTGACCCTGGGCGACGTGGTCAAGGCGCAACTGGCAGAACTTGCCATGGAGAAAGATGCGCTTGAAGGCATGATCATGGGGCACTGACGACAAGGGCCTTGTTTGAGGCCCCTTGCAGCCGCAGCAGAGTTGTGTTTGCTTGCGCAGAAATTTTATTGCGCAGGAGGGCGCGATGCGGGTTGGATTGTATCCTGGAACTTTTGATCCGATCACCCTGGGTCATATCGACATTATCCGTCGCGCGTCGGCCTTGGTGGACAAGCTGGTGATTGGTGTCGCCATCAACCGCGACAAGGGCCCGCTGTTTGCGCTGGAAGAACGCGTGGCCATGATCGAGGCGGAATGCGCGCATCTGTCTGAGCAAACACAAACGGAAATTGTCGCCCATCCATTCGAGAACCTGCTGATTAACTGTGCCCGAGACGTCGGTGCGCAGATCATCGTGCGTGGCCTGCGGGCTGTGGCGGATTTTGAATACGAATTTCAGATGGTTGGCATGAACCGGGCTTTGGACGACTCGATCGAGACGGTATTCCTGATGGCCGAGGCGCGGCATCAGGCCATCGCTTCGAAACTGGTCAAGGAAATCGCGCGGCTGGACGGGGACGTGTCGAAATTCGTCACGCCCCGCGTCAATATAGCATTGCGCGAGAGGTTAGGTTAGGGCGCCCATCGCGGCGGCTGTGTCCAGCATCCGGTTCGAAAAGCCCCATTCATTGTCGTACCACGCTAGAACGCGCACAAGCGTGCCATCTGTGACTTTGGTTTCGGCCAGTGACACAGTCGAGCTGTGTGCGTCGTGGTTGAAGTCCATGGACACCAGCGGTCGCTTTTCCGCCGCCAGGATACCGGGAATCTTCGCAGCGGCTTCGACGAACAGCGCGTTTACTTCGTCTTCGGTGGTGGGGCGCGAGACCTCAGCGACCAGATCGACGACTGAGACATTTGGCGTTGGCACTCGAATGGCCTGACCGGTCAGCTTGCCGGCCAGCTGCGGCAGAACCAAACCAACAGCCGAGGCCGCACCGGTGGTGGTTGGAATCATGGACAGGGCTGCCGCGCGCGACAAATAGGGGTCTTTGCCTGCAGTGTCGTGCACCGGCTGGCTTGCCGTATAGGCGTGAACGGTCGTCATATTGCCGTGCAGGATGCCCAAACCGGCATCCAGTGCTGCTGCAACAGGCGATAGGCAGTTTGTTGTGCAAGATGCGTTCGACACAACGGTGTCTGCTGTAGTCAGCTCGTGATCGTTAACGCCGAAGACCACCGTCTTAACGCCGCCATCGCCCCGCGCTGGCGCCGAAATCAGAACTTTCTTTGATCCGTTTTCAAAGTGACGCTCGGCCGCTTCGCGCGTGCGGAAAACGCCGGTACATTCCAGAACCACGTCCACATCGGACCAATTCAGCGCTTCAGGGTCCCGCTCGCTGGTCAGGCGGATCGGACCTGCGCCCACGTCCAGACCGGCCTCGGTCAGGGTGACCGGGTTAGCATAACGCCCGTGCACACTGTCGAATTCAAACAGATGAGCGTTCATCTCGGGCTTCGCCAGATCGTTGATCGCGACGATTTCCACATCTGTGCGACCCGATTCCATGACCGCGCGCAAAACACCACGCCCGATCCGTCCAAAGCCGTTGATTGCCAGTTTGAGTGTCATGGTGCGCTCCGTCTGAATAGCCTGTCGGCATCGGTTAAAGTGTAGTTAGCGCTAACAAGATCAGATGAGCGGAAAAGTCAAGCGAAACCTCTGTCATCGCCAGAACGCAAGCCAGTCCAGAAAGGCATAAAGCTTTTTGCTAAGAAACAACAAATGCTCGGGTCCGAACATTGCGTAGTCAATCATCATACCACCAATAAGCAGTATTCCGAGCCAGATGGCGATTTGATTTGTCATCCTGTCCCCGAACGAAAACGCCCGCCCAGATAACCTGAGCGGGCGAAGCTGTTCAAGCGATCACGGGAAAGTCAGTTAAGACGACCCATGGCAACGGCCACATCGGCCATACGGACCGAGAAGCCCCATTCGTTATCGTACCAGGCCAATACGCGCACCATGCGGCCATCAACGACGCGGGTCTGGTCGGGTGCGAAGATTGAGCTTTCTTCGGTGTGATTGAAATCTGTCGACACCAGCGGTGCGGGCTCGTAGCCCAGAACGCGTTGCATCGGACCTTGAGCGGCTTTCTGTGCAATCGTGTTCACTTCCTCGACGGTGACGTCGCGCGCGGCGCGGAAACTCAGATCAACAGCGGATACATTTGGCGTCGGTACACGGATTGCAGATCCGTCCAGACGACCTTTAAGATTCGGCAACACTTCTCCCAGTGCAGCGGCAGCGCCTGTAGTGGTGGGGATCATTGACATTGCAGCCGCGCGGGCGCGGTACAGGTCGCTGTGGCGACGGTCCAATGTCGGCTGGTCACCGGTATAGGCGTGGATCGTGGTCATGATGCCGTGTTCGATGCCAATACCTTCGTCAAGAACCTTGGCAAGCGGCGCAAGGCAGTTCGTGGTGCAAGAGCCGTTGGACACCATGTTGTCATTGGCGGTCAAGCTGTTGTGGTTCACGCCAAAGACGATGGTCTTGTCGACGTTGATGCCCGGTGCCGACAGTAGAACTTTTCGTGCGCCACGCTCCATGTGGGTTTTGGCTTTGCGCCCATCGTTGAACTTGCCGGTGCATTCCAGAACGACATCGCAGCCATCCCAGTCCAACTCATTCATGTCATAGGTCGAAAACATCTCCATCGGGCCGCGGCCCAGGTCCATGGTGTTGCCGTTGATGGATACGTCGCGTGGAAAACGCCCATGGATACTGTCGTATTTCAGCAAGTGCGCCGAGGTTTCCAAAGGTCCGGTTGCGTTCACCTTGATCACTTCAATGTCGTTTCGCGCCGATGCGGCGATGTGCGACAGGGTACAGCGGCCAATCCGACCAAAACCATTAATACCGACCTTGATGGTCATCTGACGTCTCCAAATGCGCTTGCTTTTCACGCCATATAACGGCGAATGGGGAATCTCAAAAGGGCAAAAATGGCATATTTTTAAGGTGTTAGCGCAAACCTGTCCCGGTTGCGCTAACGCTTGCGCTAGCCGTGGGATCAGGTAGGTTCCAGATGCGACAGGTGACAGGAAAGGACGCGCGATGAGTGGTCTGTTGGCCCTTTTGGACGATGTGGCGGGAATCGCCAAGGTTGCGGCGTCTTCTGTCGACGATGTTGTTGCAGCAGCGGGAAAGGCGGGGGCCAAGACTGCGGGTGTCATTATCGATGATGCAGCGGTGACACCGAAATACGTTCAGGGGTTCGCGCCAGCACGGGAGTTGCCGATCATCTGGCGCATCGCCCGTGGTTCCGTGTTCAACAAGATCGTTCTGCTTTTGCCGGTTGCGTTGTTGCTGGCCAATTTTGCGCCCTGGCTCATTACGCCTTTGTTGATGATCGGGGGATCGTATCTGTGTTTTGAGGGGGCCGAGAAGATTTTCCATGTGTTGTTCCCACATGGCAGTCACGTGATCGAAGAAGACTTAAAAAACCCCGACCCGGGACATCTGGAGGAACAGAAGGTCAAAGGCGCGATCAAAACGGACTTTATTCTGTCAGCCGAAATCATGACGATCGCGCTGGCGGCCATTGAGGCGCCGAATATATGGATGCAGGCCGCGACGCTAGCGGTTGTCGGTCTTGGCGTGACACTGGCCGTCTATGGTTCCGTCGCCCTGATCG
Organism: uncultured Ruegeria sp.; assembly: GCF_947489545.1. Classification (NCBI taxonomy): domain Bacteria; kingdom Pseudomonadati; phylum Pseudomonadota; class Alphaproteobacteria; order Rhodobacterales; family Roseobacteraceae; genus Ruegeria; species uncultured Ruegeria sp. The sequence goes on from NZ_CANLDZ010000005.1 coordinate 18,100, forward strand.
TGAAAATGGACGATGTCGGGCTCTATCTGGCCAATAACGCGCCAACCCCAATCGGGCGCGGGTTGGGACGTGGGTTGGTCAAGGCAATGCCCGGAGTCATGAAGACGCTGTCAATCGTCGGTACGGCCGCCATGCTATGGGTCGGAGGCTCCATCATCATTCACGGAATGGAAGTTCTGGGCTTTGGTTGGCTGGGGCATCATATCCATGACCTGGCTTACGCTGTTGGCCATTCGGTTTCCGCCCAATGGGAAGGGTTTGTCGAATGGACAGCCAAGGCCACGATGGATGGTATTTTCGGGCTGGCATGGGGACTGGCGCTGATTCCAGTCGCGACGAAGATCGTCGCTCCGATGATGTCCCGCAAATCCGGCTCGCACTAGCAATGCGGAACCAGTCCGGCATGGCTGACTGCCCAATTATTCGGATCATCTTTGGGCCAAGCCCAACACAGAAGGGGATGCGTAACGCCGCCACCGACGGTCTCGCCCCAGCCGTCTCAAGCATAAGCGCCGCTGCTGACTTGTTGCCATTCGACGCTGAAGCTCTCTTTGGCGTTTTGCATTTTCGTTTGCACTCAGCCGAACAGGCCCGAAAACGCCGAATGTGGTTTGGCGGACGGCTGTTCAACAGGTTCAGTGGTCAATCAGCAGACTACATCCCGCTATCAGGCCCGCATCTGAGACAAGTGTCTTCGGCGGCAGGGATCGAAGCACCCGAGTTTATTGTCGCACGTGGCCAATATGAGCTGCGGGTTGACTACGCCCAGCGTGCCTATGATGCACTGAAGGGGCAAGTGGGAGCGGCGGCAGAATAGAAAAGGGCGGCAAGTGCCGCCCTTCCGATTAGTCGCACCGAGTAGGCAATTAGCCCAACAAGTCTTTGACCTTGGCAACTGTCGCCTCTGCGGTGATACCGAAATGCTTATACAGCTCACCGGCCGGCGCGGATGCGCCAAAGCTCGACATGCCGACGAAATCCGACTTGGCCTCGCGGCCCCGCTCACCCAGCAGCCAGCGATCCCATCCGCCAGCGCGCACCGCGGCCTCGATACCAACACGGACGGCACCGCCCGGCAGAATGCGCTTGCGATAGGCCTCATCTTGTTCGGCGAACAATTCCATACATGGCATGGAAACGACACGCGTGCCGATGCCTTCGGCCTCGAGCATTGCTTTGGCTTCCATGGCCAGCGACACTTCTGAACCGGTTGCGATCAGGATGGCCTGACGCTTGCTATCGGCCTCGGCAAGAACGTAGGCACCCTGGGCGGTCAGGTTCTTGGTTTTGTGTTCTGTGCGCACGGTCGGCACGCCTTGGCGTGTCAGCGACAGGACCGAGGGGCTGTCCTTGAACGTCAGCGCCAGTTCCCAGGCTTCGGCGGTCTCGATCGTATCAGCGGGGCGGAACACATAGGTGTTCGGCGTTGCCCGCGAGATCGCCAGATGTTCGACTGGCTGGTGTGTTGGGCCGTCTTCACCCAAACCGATTGAATCGTGTGTCATCACGAATACGCTGGGCACCTTCATCAACGCAGCCAGCCGCATGGACGGGCGGGCATAGTCGGTAAACGCCATGAATGTCCCGCCATAGGGGCGGATACCGCCATGCAGCGCCATGCCGTTCATCGCCGCAGCCATCCCATGTTCGCGAATCCCGTAGTGAATGTAACGACCCTTGCGATTTTCCGGCAGGAACACGCCCATATCGGCCGATTTGGTGTTGTTCGACCCGGTCAGGTCTGCTGAGCCGCCAACTGTTTCGGTCATGATCGGGTTGACGACGTTCAGAACCTTTTCCGAAGACGCACGGGTGGCCAGTTTCGGCTGATCTTCCGACATCTGCTTTTTGAACGCGCGGATGGCACCAGCCAGCTTTTTGGGTGCGTCAAACGCATGAGCGCGGTTGAACTCACCTTGCTTGCGCTCGGACAATTGCGAGAAACGCTCTTCCCAGGCGGCACGTTCATCCGCACCACGGGCACCAATGGCTTCCCATGCCGCTTTGACGTTGGCGGGAACCTCGAATGCGTCGTGAGGCCAGTCATAGGCCTGTTTCGCAGCTTTCAACTGATCCTGATCGGTCAGCGCGCCATGCCCCTTGGAGGTGTCCTGAGCGGCGTGGCCCAAGGCGATGTGGCTTTCGCAGGCGATCATGGTCGGCTTATTCGACTTTTTCGCCCGGACAATGGCCGCGTCGATTGCTTTGGGATCATGGCCATCAATCTCGATGACGTGCCAGCCCGAGGCTGCAAAGCGGCGCACCTGATCTGTGCGATCGGCCATGTCGACGGTGCCGTCGATGGTGATGTTGTTGTTATCCCAGAAAACAATCAGCTTGCTCAGCTCGTGACGGCCCGCAAGGGTGATCGCTTCCTGGCTGACACCTTCCATCAGACAACCGTCGCCTGCGATCACATAGGTATAATGATCGACAACCTTCTTGCCGTAGTGTGCGCGCTGGATTTCTTCTGCCATGGCAAAGCCCACAGCGTTGGAAATGCCCTGACCCAATGGGCCAGTGGTGGTTTCGATACCGTTGATCAGGAAGTTTTCCGGGTGGCCGGCCGTTTTGGCGCCCATCTGGCGGAAGTTCTTGATTTCTTCCAGTGTTACATCCGCGTTGCCCGTGAGGTACAGCAGTGAATAAACCAGCATCGAACCATGGCCTGCGGACAGAATAAACCGGTCGCGGTCTGGCCAATTTGGGGCTGAAGCGTCGAATTTCAGATGCTTTTCGAACAATACTGTTGCGACATCAGCCATGCCCATGGGCATACCGGAATGGCCGGAATTGGCAGCGGCGACGGCATCAAGGGTCAGGGTGCGGATGGCCGCAGCTTTGTCCCAGTGTTCGGGGTTGGCATTGCGCAGCGCAGTCAGGTCCACGGGCGTTGTTCCTTCGGGTTACAAGCAGATTGCGGGCTCAATACCATCCACCCCTCAAAGTGCAAGCGGAACCGGGCGTTGCAGGCTTGACCAGCTTGAAGAGTGTTGCCCAAGTGATTGAAACCAAACAGTGGGTATTTTCTGTCGCATTCCGTTAGACTAGGGACAGGCGGGCCGGGTTTTGATTCGGATCATCCCGCAATAGAATGAACCTTGATAAAGAGGTGACAGGGGCATGAGCCAGATCGAGGAACTACAGCACCGCATCATCGCTGCGATGGAACGTATCGGCAGTGGCGTTGAGGCCTTGCAACACACGGCCCCGGGCAGTGGTGTTCCGGACGAAGCGTTGCAGGCGGCACTGGAAGAAGAGCGTGTTGCCAATGCTCAACTTCAAGAGCGGTTGAAAGTGCTGAAGGACCAGCACGCACAGGAAGCGGACGAGCTGCGCAATGAGCTTGAGGAACTGCGGTCAACATCCGACGAAGACAGCGAAAGTGACTCTCTACGGGAAGAACTGGCGCAAGCAACTGCGAAACTTGTATCGGTAGAGGCGGCAAGGGCAGAGTTGGCAGATGCCAAAGCTGCGCTTGAAAACAGCGAAGAACTGGACGCTTTGAAAGCCGAGAACGAGAAGTTGCGCTCAGAACTGGATGCTCGCGAAGACCCCGCACCACTTCGGGCTGAATTGGAACAACTTCAGGCGCTGATGTCCCAGGCGAAACAGATCGAAGCGGAAAACGCCCGGTTGCGGTCAGAACTGGCCGACACGGAACGGGTTGGCGATCTGAGTGCAGAGTTGGAGATGTTGCGCGCCGAACGTACCAGCCATGGTGCCGCCATGTCTCGGCTGGATGATGATCTTCAGAGGATGCGCAAGGCCAATGAGCAATTGCGTAGCTCGGTTGACGAACTAAGAGCTGCGGCTGAAGACGGTGTGCCAGATGCTGAATTGCTAAACCGGGCCACCGTGGCCGAGCTTGAAGCAACGCGGGCTGCGCAGGCGACAGATGCGGCCGAGGCGCATGCTGTACTGGCGCGCCTGGAACCACTGCTGTCGCAGGCGAAACTGGCAGAAGGTGAGGTGGAGTGATGCCCGAATTGACCATTCATATCGGTGGGCGCGGCTTTGAAGTGTCCTGTCAGGAAGGTGAAGAGACGTTTTTGCAAGCAGCCGCCAAGATGCTGGATGACGAGGCGCAGGTTCTGTCAGATCAGATTGGGCGGATGCCGGAATCACGGATGCTGCTGATGGCTGGCCTGATGCTGGCAGACAAAACGGCGGCCACCGAAGAGAAAGTGCAGGCGCTTGAGGCCAAGCTGGCCGAAGTCGAAGCCAAACTGAACGAATTGCGCGCTGCACCCTTGCCAGAACCCGAACGGATTGAGGTTGCAGTCGTTCCTCCGTCCGTTACGGACACGCTGGCCGAACTGGCCGCGCGCGCCGAGGCGCTGGCCTCGGTCGTCGAGGAGAAAAAGGCACGATGAGCAGTCTGCGTAGCATCGCTGGCGGTGCGTTGATGGCAATACCCGCTTCGGTGGCACTGGCCGAAATCGACATTTTGTCGGTAACTTTCACCTGCGAGAACGGGGTACCGTTGCCGGTGACGTATTTCAATGTCTCTGACGGGCCGGGCGCAGCAGCGACGCTGGTGGACAACAAACTGGTCCCAATGCGCCAGGTCGCAAGCGGATCTGGCATTCGGTACGAATCCCCCGAAGGTGAGGGCACCTACATCCTACGTTCCAAGGGATGGAATGCATCGATCAGCTATCAGGCGGCGGGTGATGCCACCAGCGAGCAGGTCATTTATCAGGATTGCTCCAGCCGTTAACCATGGTTAGGCGTTTGCTTCGCGAATTTTGTCGGCCGCTTCTTTATTATACTCGACGCTATTCTCTTCAAACAGCGTGTCCAACTCACCCGACAAGGTCATTTCGGTGATGATGTCGCAACCGCCCACAAACTCGCCTTTGACGTAAAGCTGGGGAACCGTCGGCCAGTCGGAATAATCCTTGATGCCTTGGCGAACGCCCTCATCGGCAAGAACGTTCACATCGGTGTATTCGACACCCATGTAGTTCAAAACACCGGCTACGCGCGAAGAGAACCCGCATTGCGGCATCTCTTTGGTGCCTTTCATGTAAAGCACAACGGTATTGGCTTTGACGGTTTCGTCGATCTGGGTTTTAACATCGCTCATTTTGCGTTTCCTTCACATGTCACGTCGATGGCGGTCGTTCATGTTTTCTCGCCACGTGTTGTCATCGTGTGTCTTTTTAACGAGGCCCAAATTGGTTGCTTCCATTCCAAGCGGAGGTTTCTCGTTTGGATCAGGAGGAGACCAACTGCCCATTGACTTCAGGACCTCCCACAAAAATTTCGTCATTCAGGCACTTTTGTGGTCAGCGCCAGCGCGTGCAATTCACCATCTGGGCCGTCCATCTTACCTTTCAAGGCTGCATAAACAGCCCGCTGCTGTTGCACCCGGTTTTTGCCGCGAAAACTCTCGTCTACGACCATGGCCGACATATGTACCCCGTCGTTGCCGCCAACCTGAATCTCCGCATCGGGAAAAGCGTCGCGCAGCAGGTGTTCGATATCGTTGGCACTCATCGGCATTTAGGTTTCTCCTGAAGGTCTTTCCCAAGATGTAGAGCGCCGGGGCGGGGCGTGCAAGGGTCAGATAGACGCCTTGAAAGGACAAAACCTGCACCGAAGAAGGCGCAGGTTTTCTGATTTGCCGGTGCCGGAATCAGGCAACGGCTTCGGCGAAACTATTGCGGAAAGTGCTAGTCAGCTCATCAAGCGGAGCCTCGGATGTACCGATGCGGACACTATCGCCTGTAAACCGCCCGACCGATACCAATGGAACGCCCTCCTGACCGGCGGCAATCATCAATGCCTCGGCTTGATCAAAGTTGCAGGCGACCAGATAGCGAGCCTGATCTTCGCCGAACAGGAACTCGGTCGAGGCGTCGTCAAGGCAGACCCCGACGCCAGCTGCTTCGGCCAGTTCGAAAGCCGCGAGCGCCAGACCACCGTCACTCAGATCGGTGCAAGCCTTGATCATCTCGCGATTGGCGCGGATGAAATCGCCATTGCGCTGTTCGGCCTCCAGATCCACATGCGGGGCGTCGCCGTCTTCGCGGTTGAAGACCTCGGCCAGCAGCGCGGATTGGCCCAGATGACCGGTTGTTTCACCGATGACAAGCGCCACATGGCCATCGCGAACCTCGTTTCCGATGATCTCATCCGTGTGGCTCAGCAAGCCAACTGCGCCGATGGTTGGGGTGGGTAAGATCCCCTGACCGTCGGTTTCATTATACAGCGACACGTTGCCCGATACGATCGGCATATCCAGCGCGGCCACGGCAGCGCCGATGCCTTTGATCGCGCCGACGAACTGACCCATGATCTCGGGTTTTTCGGGATTGCCGAAGTTCAGGTTGTCGGTTGTTGCCAAGGGCCTGGCGCCAACGGCTGTCAGGTTGCGATAGGCCTCGGCCACCGCCTGTTTGCCGCCTTCTTCCGGATTGGCACGCACATAGCGGGGCGTCACGTCGGATGTGAAGGCCAACACCTTGTCGGTGCCATGAACACGCACCATGCCAGCGCCCAGTCCGGGTGTGCGGGAACTGTCGGCCATGACCATCGTGTCGTATTGTTCATATACCCACTGCTTCCCCGCGTAGTTAGGCGAGGCGAGCAAGGCGCGTAAACCGTCGATTGGGTCGATCTGAGGCGCTTCAGCTAACTCTTCCGCTGCCGGGGTCGGTTCCCACGGGCGGTCGTATTCCGGTGCAGTCGAGGACAGCTTTGACAGAACCAGATCGGCCTTCACCTCGCCGTTGTGGACGATCAGAAAGCGATCTTCTGCAATGGTTTCGCCGACGATTGCGAAATCGAGGTCCCATTTCTCGAACACGGCGCGGGCTTCGGCCTCAAGTTCGGGCTTGAGGACCATCAGCATGCGTTCCTGAGATTCAGACAACATCATCTCATAGGCGGTCATGTTTTCTTCGCGCTGGGGTACGTTTTCGAGATCGAGGCGCACGCCCAAACCACCCTTGTCGCCCATTTCCACAGCGGAACAGGTCAGGCCAGCCGCGCCCATGTCCTGGATCGAGATCACGGCGCCGGTTTGCATCAACTCCAACGTCGCTTCCATCAGGCGCTTTTCGGTGAAAGGATCGCCGACCTGAACAGTGGGGCGTTTTTCTTCGATCGTGTCGTCAAATTCTGCTGACGCCATGGTGGCACCGCCGACGCCATCCCGGCCTGTTTTGGCACCGAGGTAAACGACGGGCATGCCAACACCCGAGGCGGCGGAGTAGAATATCTTGTCACTGTCGGCGAGGCCGGCCGCAAAAGCGTTCACAAGGCAATTGCCATTATATGCGGGGTGGAAACGAACTTCGCCACCAACACATGGCACGCCAAAACAGTTGCCGTAGCCGCCGATGCCTTCAACGACACCGTTCACCAGCTGGCGGGTTTTGTGGTGGCCGGGTTCACCGAAAGACAGCGCATTCATCGACGCGATCGGGCGCGCGCCCATGGTGAAGACGTCCCGCAGGATGCCACCAACTCCGGTTGCGGCGCCCTGGTAGGGTTCGATGTATGACGGATGGTTGTGGCTTTCCATCTTGAAAACGACGGCTTGACCGTCGCCGATATCCACGACGCCTGCGTTTTCACCGGGTCCGCAGATCACTTGCGGGCCGGATGTCGGCAGCGTGCGCAGCCATTTCTTGGAGGATTTGTAAGAACAGTGCTCGTTCCACATGGCCGAGAAAATGCCCAGCTCGGTAAAGCTCGGCTCGCGCCCGATGATCTCGAGGATCATGTCGTATTCGTCGGGTTTCAACCCGTGGGCGGCAATCAGATCCGGTGTGATGGCTGGCTCTTGCATCCTGTATCAGTCCCCGAGATGGCAATTGTTGGCGCCTTTTAGGGGAAGGGACCGCCGGGGGAAAGGGTAAAGGCGTTTTGTTCGATTTGTACCTGTTTTTCGCGGGTCATCTTCCGTGTTGTACAAAAGCAAAGAGGCGCAATAGCGCCTCTTCGTCTACACCCTAAGTGCGGTTTCAGAGTGGTTTTGGACGCGCTATTTCTGCTGGTCCTTTTGCACCTGTTGGGCAACCGCGTCACCCGCTGCGGCGGCGAGTGCGGACTTTTGTTCATGCGTCAATTCCTCGGCCTCTTCCTGGCCTGGAATCGCAACGCGGACCTCGCGACGTGCAAAATCGATACCGTTGGCGTTGAACTCGGCCTTGACCCGATTGAAGATCTCCTTGCGCAGCGTGAATTGTTTGCCGGGCTTGGCCATGAACTTGCCGCGGATAATCATGCCCACATCATCAAAGTCGAACACACCTTGCGATTTGAAGGGCTGCAGGAAGCCATCCTTGTGGGTTTCATCCGCCATCATCTCGGCGCCAATCTTCTTGAAGATCTTCTTGACCTTGTTTGGATCAGTGTCGAACGGCACGGTGAACTTGAGCTTCATAATCACCCAGTCGCGGCTGAAATTGGTCAGCTTCTGAATCTCGCCATAGGGGATCGTGTGAACCGCACCGCGATGGTGTCGCAATTGCATCGAGCGGATCGAGATCTTTTCGACCGTACCCATTGTGCCGCCAACATCAACATATTCACCAACCCGAAATGCATCGTCGACCAGGAAGAAGACGCCGCCAACGATGTCTGCCACCAGTTTCTGTGCGCCGAAGCCGATAGCAAGACCCAGAACACCGGCACCGGCCAGCAGGGGCGTAATGTTGATGCCCAAGGCTCCCAACGCTAATAGGCCAAAGATCACGGCAATCGTAACCTGAGCGGTAATGCGTAGCAGCGGCAGAACAGTGGCCAGACGCGATCCGCCAGCCCCGCCGCCTTCGCCGCCAGCTTCCTCATCAAGTGCCTCGGCAGCCGTCTGCTCTCTGGCAAGGCGGCGGTTGATCCAAAGCGACACAATTTCGTTCATGATATAGCCAACAGCTATGATCAGAAGGAACTCGATGACGGCTCCGCCAACTTCGGCACCGATACCAGCCGACGCGACATGACGCAGATCCAGCTCCCAGGTTCGGGAAATCATGAAGACGACAAACAACCCGGCCAGAACCCGGCCAATTCGGATATAGCTGCGTTTGGTCGACCGATAGGCTTGTTCGGCCAGCGGACCTTCACCGGCCATGGGCGGCTGAAGGTGACGTACCAGACCCCGAATGAGCGTATCCAGCGCAGGCGCAATCAGCAGCCAGAACATGGTGGTAAAGTGCGGCCCCTTCGACAGCAGGGCGCGGGTCGACGGATCACGCTGAGCAACCAGGAACTCGACAAGCAGCCAGATTACTGCTGAAACACCGATCGCGAAGTAGGGATAGTAATGAGCCACATCTTCATCGAACTTGGTGTGGTCAGGATCAGTGCCCAGCATCATCTGAGAGAGGCCCTCTCGGGCCGTCCAGGCGATCACACCAATATAGATGTGTATCGCAGCATTGAGCCAGAAACCGATCCGGGTGTCCGCCGGTGTGACGCCGTTAAGCGCATTGAACCGGACGACGAACAAGGTGACACCGATCAGAAGAAGCAGGCCGATCAGGTTCCGGTGCAAGTATTTTGCCCAGTGATCGTCAATATTGACCAACCGATAATGTGGCTTGTTAGGCGCAAGTATGAAACGTGAAGCTGCGGCGCCCAAACGCGGAACCCAGATCAGGTAGAATACGAATGGCGCGGCGTAGGTAATTTGTTCCGTCGTCAGCAGGCCACGCCCAAGTGCACGTATCACGACGTAGAAAACAACCAGCCCGGCGATCTCACGGCAGAACCGACGAAACAGATATCGGACTGCGCCCCAGAGATCGGCATCGTCTTCACCGTCGGACTGTTCGTGCCACTTTCGGGTGAGCAGGCCAAACAGCTTTTCGGCGATGAACCCGGCCACCAGAACCATCAGGATAAGCCCAAAGAGTGTAAACACACCGCTTGATCCAAATGTCGTTGCGAAATTGTCAAATGCAGTAAGCTGTGCGCTCACGATATTTGGCAGAGTCTTTAGAACCTGGGTCCAGGATGTGACCATCTCGGCCCAAATCTCACTGATCTCGGTCAGCGGATCTTCGTGATCTTCCTGTGCGGCTGCTTGTGTTTTGGCAACGGCATCTAGGCGTTCCAGTAGAATAGCACGAACCTGATCGTCCGACATCCGGGCCACCAGACCATCGACTTGGTCAGGTGTTAGGTCCTCGGGGATGCTGACACTCGAGGTTGAATCTGTTGTGCCGGTCACTTGCGCGTGTAGCGGCCCTGAAAGCAGTAACACTGACAGCAACGCCATCAGCATGCGAAATGTGTGGAACATCGGTTTTGTCCTCGATCACGAAAAATTGGTTTTTTTCGTGATCATAGGCGGGCGTCTGCGTTTTTCCCAGAAGATTCAGCGGCCTATTGGTACGCAATAGGCAATAGGCCAAAAAAAAGGCCGAGCACTAAGCTCGGCCGTAGTCCAACAGGGAGGTATGAAGATGATGAGCGTTACAGCATCACCGCCTTCGAATGCTCATTTAGGTGTCAGTTTGTGAACGTTCAAGATGTTTTAACCTTACTTTAAGGCATGTCCGATATGCGATCGCTGCATACCTAGAGTTTTCCCATTTGCTTCAGTTGCTTGCGCTGCGCGACGATTTCATCCTGAACGAAATCCCGGAACGCGGCAACCCGCTGAGATTGGCGCAATTCCTCGGGATAAGCGAGATAAACTGGCACATCCGCAGTTTCGATATCCGACAGCACAGGAACAAGATGGGGGAAGTCCTGGGTTACGTAATCGGGCAGAACGCCGATACCCAGATTGTGCAGAACCCCTTGCAGAACGCCGAAGTAATTATTGACGGTCAATAGTGACCTGGGGTTGTAGGTCATCAGGTGCCCCACCATCGATGCGCTAGCCCCTACCTGCGGCGCGGCGGGTGTTTGACAAATCAAACGGTGGTTTTTGATGTCTTCTAGGTTTTCCAGCATACCGCCGTGGGTTTCGATGTATTCCTGCGTGGCATACAGCATCATCTGCACCGTCATCAGGCGCTTGCGGACAAGATCGGCTTGGCTGGGTTCTTTCATGCGAATGGCGACGTCCGCCTCGCGCATGGGCAGGTCCAGCACACGCTCTTCCAGCATCAAATCAATGTTGAGGTCGGGATATTGTTCATAAAGTTTCGGCAAACGAGGGGCCAGCCACAGGGTGCCAAAGCCGAAGGTTGTTGTTACGCGCAGAACGCCAAAGACCTCTTCCTCGCTGTCGCGGATACGGGCCGCTGCCGCGTCCAGACGTTTGGACATGGCAGAGGTGGCATCGAATAATAGCTCGCCCTGTTCAGTGAGGATGAGGCCGCGCGCGTGCCGGTGAAACAGGGTCGCGTCGAGTGATTCTTCCAGTGCGCGGATTTGACGACTGACAGCGGATTGCGACAGATTCAGTTTGTCGCCTGCGTGCGTCAGGCTGCCAGCGTCTGCAACCGCGTGAAATATTCTAAGCTTGTCCCAATCCATCGCCGCAACTTTCGTTATCCTCGGGAAGGCCTATATGAAATAGGTAACAAGTTCCACATTCAAACAGTGAAATCGTTACCTTTCAGGGGATAACCTCTATGCAGGTCAGAATATATGACCTAAAATGCCCGAAGATGAAGCACACTGATCTGACGAGGGGAGACGTTTGATGAGTCAGCCACAAATTTCGCTAAACGACCGGTTCGATCTTACTAAAAACCCCGTTCTTCTGAACGGTACTCAGGCACTGGTACGCTTGATGCTGATGCAGAAAGAGCGCGACCGGCAGGCCGGGCTAAACACGGCGGGGCTGGTGACGGGGTATCGCGGATCGCCTTTGGGTGCGGTGGATCTACAAATGACCCGCGCGCAGAAGCAACTGGCGGAAAGCGACGTTACCTTTCAATACGGTTTGAATGAAGACTTGGCCGCGACCGCCCTTTGGGGCAGCCAGCAAGCCGGTTTGCGTGGCGATGGCCGGTTCGATGGCGTCTTTGGCCTGTGGTACGGCAAAGGCCCTGGCGTCGACCGGTCCGGCGATGTCATGCGTCACGCCAATATGGCTGGAACGGCACAACATGGTGGTGTGCTGATGGCGATGGGCGATGACCATACCGGCGAAAGCTCGACCGTGTTGCATCAATCCGAATGGTCACTGGTTGATATGTATATGCCAGTGGTCAGCCCTGCTGGTGTGCAGGAAATTCTGGATTACGGCATTTACGGCTTCGCGCTCAGCCGGTTTGCCGGGGTTTGGGCGGGTCTCAAGACGATGAAAGACACGATCGAGGTGACCTCGGTCGTGGATGGCAGCCCTGATCGGATGCAGGTTGCCGTTCCAGATTTTGACATGCCCGAGGGTGGGCTGAACATTCGTCTGGGCGACACGCCGCATCTGCAAGAAGCGCGGATCATCGATTACAAACGGTTCGCCGCCGAGACGTTTTCCCGCGCCAACAAGCTGGACAAGCGCGTCTGGGGCAAACCTGGCGCCAAAATCGGTCTGGTTGCGGCAGGCAAGAACTGGCTGGACCTGACCCATGCTTTGTCTTTGCTCAACATTGATGAGGCCGAGGCCGAGCGGCTGGGGATCACCACTTACAAGGTTGGCCAAACCTTCCCGTTGGATATGACCGGGTTCCACGATTGGGCCGAGGGGTTGGACCTTATTGTTATCGTGGAAGAAAAGCGCAAGTTGATTGAAGTTCAGGTCAAAGAAGCGATATTTGATGACCGGCGCGGCCGCCGGGTTTATGGCTGGTACAAGGGCGGTGCTGGGACGTTGCACCGCGAAGAACTGTTCCCGACACGGGGCGCACTTGATCCGATTATGATTGCCGAGAAACTGGGCGACATCCTTATCGAAGAGGGGCGCGATACAGACGGTGTGAGGGCAGGGCTGTCCAAACTGTCCGAGGCGCGCCGGGCGGATAACGCCCAAGAGATCGCGACCCGTTTGCCCTATTTCTGTTCGGGATGTCCGCATAATAGCTCGACCAAGGTGCCGGAAGGTAGTCGGGCTTATGCGGGGATCGGCTGCCACTACATGGTGCAGTGGATGGACCGGAACACCACAGGCTTTACCCAGATGGGCGGTGAAGGTGCGAACTGGATCGGGGAAGAGCCGTTTTCGACCACCAAGCACGTTTTTCAGAATCTGGGCGACGGAACCTATAACCATTCCGGTGTGCAGGCCATTCGGGCGGCATTGTCGGCGGGCACAAATATCACTTTCAAGATCCTGTTCAATGACGCGGTCGCAATGACCGGGGGGCAGGATAACGAAGGGGACCTGACCGCTGAGCGCATCGTGGCCGAGGTCAAGGCGATGGGCGTCAAGGATGTCGCATTGGTCTATGACGAAAAGGAAGACGTGAATTTCACCGCGCTGCCAGCGAGTGTTGAAACTTTTGAGCGCGCCGAATTGATGCAAGTGCAGGAACGGTTTCGCGAGATCGAGGGCACCTCGGTCATTGTTTATGTTCAGACCTGTGCCGCCGAAAAGCGTCGTCGCCGCAAGCGAGGAACATTCCCCGACCCGGACAAACGCGTCTTTATCAACTCGGAGATTTGCGAGGGTTGCGGCGATTGTGGCGTGCAGTCGAACTGTGTCTCGATCGTTCCCAAGGAGACGGAACTGGGCCGCAAACGGGCGATTGACCAATCCAGTTGCAACAAGGACTTTTCCTGTGTGAACGGATTCTGCCCGTCCTTTGTGACATTGGATGGCGCCAAGATCCGCAAAGAGGCGACCACCGAAATCGACCTACCGGATCTGCCAATGCCAGTGCTGCCCGACATCAAGGGCACGCATAACGTGGTGATCACTGGGGTCGGCGGTACGGGTGTCGTGACACTTGGTGCCGTCTTAGCGCAGGCCGCACAGATTGATGGCAAGGGCGCAGGCATGATGGAGATGGCCGGGTTGGCCCAGAAGGGTGGCGCCGTGCATATCCATTGCCGCATTGCCAACCGCCCGGAAGACATCAGTGCCATTCGGGTTGCGACTGGCGAAGCGCATGCGCTGATCGGGGGCGATCTGGTGGTTTCGGCCGGGGCAAAGACTCTGGGTCTGACGCGAACGGGCCAAACAGGCGCAGTCGTGAACAACCACGAGACAGTGACGGGCGATTTCACCCGGGATACCGAATTCCGCATCCCCAGTGATCAACTAGAACTGGCCTTACAGGCGCGGTTGAAGGATGGGGTTTCAACATTCGATGCGACCGATCTGGCCCGCGCTTTGATGGGGGATTCGATTTATTCGAACATGATGGTGTTTGGCGCTGCCTGGCAGCGCGGCATCCTGCCGGTCAGCCATGAGGCCATCCTGCGGGCGCTGGAGCTGAACGGCACCGCAGTTGAGCGCAACAAACGCGCCTTTGATCTTGGGCGTTGGGCGGTTTTGCATCCAGATGAGGTCAAGACCATTCTGTCGCCGTCCGTGACCGAATTGCCCAAAACGCTGGACCAGATCATCGCGTTCCGGGAACAGCACCTAAGCGCGTATCAAAGCGCCCGACTGGCGAAAAGGTATCGCAAACTGGTGGACTCGGTGACGGATGAGACGGTGCGCGAAGCCGTGGCCAAAGGGTATCACAAGCTGCTGTCCTACAAGGACGAATACGAGGTTGCCCGGCTGTTGCTGACAAGCCGTGACAAAGCCGCGTCCGAGTTTGATGGTGACTTCAAGATGACCTTCCATCTGGCCCCACCGATCTTTGGTGGCAACAGCGGCAATGGCCGTCCGCGCAAACGGGCATTTGGGGAATGGATGCTTGGCCCATTGAAGCTTTTGGCAAAGATGAAGTCTTTGCGTGGCACGCCGCTGGATGTCTTTGGATATTCAGCAGAGCGGAAAATGGAACGCGCTTTGATCCGGCAATACGAAAAAGACATGACAGAGGTTCTGGCTTTGCTGTCGCAGAACACACATGATGCTGTCGTGGCTCTGGCCCGGTTGCCATTGGACATTCGTGGTTTCGGGCCGGTTCTGATGGAAAATGAAGAAAAAGCGGCCAAACGACGCGAAGAACTGCTGGCGACCATCCGCAGTGGAGGCCCGGAAGTACGAGCGGCGGCCGAGTAGCGCGTCACAAGTTTGTCACGTTATCTAGGCAAAATTGCTGCCTGCATTTATACTGCAGGCAGCAAACCGGAGACCCGCATGCCCTCGCGCCGCCATGTCGTTCGTGACATTTCTTATTCTTATTCGGCCGCGACCAAAGGCGGACGGATGGTCATCAAACTGATGGAAAACACCACCGGTCGCCTGCGTCTGATCAAGCGAGCGGACGGGTACGAGAGAGAGGTCGCCAAGGGCCGGGATTTTTGGGCCGTTATGGTCGAACGCTATGGGCTGACGCTGGACGTGGTCGGCGGGTCATTGTCCAATATTCCCAAGGATGGGCCGCTGATCCTGATTGCCAACCACCCTTATGGTATTCTGGACGGTTTGATGATGGGGCATATCCTGTCTCAGACGCGGGGTGATTTCCGGATTTTAGCCAACCGTGTGTTCCGCAAAGCCGAGGACCTGAACCGCATTATCCTTCCGATCTCGTTCGACGAAACAAAAGAGGCGATGAAGCTGAACCTGGAGACGCGGAAAACTGCGTTGAACTATCTGGGCGAAGGCGGGGCGATGGGGGTATTCCCCGGTGGCACGGTCAGCACCGCGGTCAAGCTGTTTTCGCAACCGATGGATCCCGGCTGGCGCGGGTTTACGGCGCGGATGGTGGCCAAATCTGATGCAGCTGTAGTGCCTGTGTTTTTTGACGGCCACACATCGCGCCTGTTCCAGATTGCCAGTCATTTGCACAATACTCTGCGGATGGGTCTGTTGATCAAAGAGTTCAAAAAACGCGTCGATACGCCCGTCAAAGTGGTCATCGGTGAACCCATCCAGCGTGATGTTCTGGACCCTATGGGCAAGGATACGCGCAAGATGATGGATTTCCTGCGCAAAGCCACGTATGAGCTGTCTCCGAAGCCGTTGAAGTCCTATGACTACGGCTATGAATTCGAGGAACGGCATCGCGCCTAAAGGGGCAAATGGCAGTAGGCATCTTTGATTCCGGTTTGGGCGGTTTGACCGTCCTGAACGCCGCGCAGAAACATCTGCCGGACGTGGATTTTCTATATTATGCGGACAATGCGCACGCACCCTACGGTGTGCGCAACGCAGATGATATTTACCAGCTGACCCGCAAAGCCGTTCAGGATTTGTGGGCGCGGGGCTGCAATCTGGTGATTCTGGCGTGCAACACCGCCAGCGCTGCGGCATTACGACGGATGCAGGAAGAAGGCGTGCCCGAGGGCAAGCGCGTTCTGGGTGTCTTTGTACCCCTGATCGAGGCCCTGACCGAGCGGCAATGGGGCGACAACAGCCCGCCGCGCGAGGTTGCGGTCAAACACGTCGCTCTGTTCGCGACACCTGCCACCGTTTCCAGCCGGGCTTTTCAGCGTGAATTGGCGTTTCGGGCCATAGGTGTGGACGTCGAGGCGCAGGCCTGTGGGGGCGTCGTCGACGCGATCGAAGAGGGCGACATGATCCTGGCCGAAGCGCTGGTACGGAGCCATGTGGATGCGCTGAAACGGAAAATGCCCGAGCCTCAGGCCGCCATTCTGGGCTGTACCCATTATCCGTTGATGGCTGATGCGTTCCAGAAGGCGCTTGGCCAAGATGTTCAGGTGTTCAGCCAGGGCGATCTGGTCGCCGAAAGCCTGGGTGACTACTTGCAACGGCACCCCAACATGCTGGGCGATGGCGCGGGTGGTTTTGTAACCACGGGCAAGCCGGGCTTTGTCAGTGACCGGGCAACCCAGTTTCTCCGACGACAAATCGCGTTCGAGGCGGCCTGACTTAGGTCAAGGACTGCGCCTGAAACTTTCCTTAACTCGAAGACCGTCGCATCGGCGGTCGTGATATGTGACACACTGAAGTAAGAGGTCTGACATGACCCATAAAATCGCAATTCTGGGCGCATCCGGTTACACTGGGGCAGAACTGGTGCGGCTGATCGCCGAGCACCCGAACATGGAAATCGTCGCGTTGGCCGCTGAGCGTAAGGCGGGCCTAACGATGGCACAGGTTTTCCCGCATCTGCGCCACATGGACCTGCCGGACCTATGCAAGATTTCCGAGATTGATTTTGCCCAGATCGACCTTTGCTTTTGCGCATTGCCGCATAAAACCAGCCAAGAAGTGATCAGGGATCTGCCTAAGACCTTGAAAATCGTTGATCTGTCGGCTGATTTCCGGCTGCAAGAGGCGGACGAATACGAAAAATGGTATGGCAATCCACACACCGCGCTCGAGCATCAGGAAGAGGCCGTTTATGGCCTGACCGAGTTCTACCGGGATGAAATCCGCGCTGCGCGTCTGGTGGCTGGCACGGGTTGCAACGCGGCAACGGGGCAATTTGTTCTGCGACCGCTGATCACGGCAGGTGTCATCGATCTGGACGACATCATTCTGGACCTGAAATGTGCCGTGTCCGGGGCCGGGCGGTCATTGAAGGAAAACCTGCTGCATGCCGAGATGAGCGAGGGCGCGAACGCTTATGCGCTTGGGGGCACCCACAGGCACTTGGGGGAGTTCGATCAGGAATTTTCGAAACTGGCAGGGCGGGCTGTTCACATACAGTTCACGCCGCATCTGATTCCGGCCAACCGGGGGATTCTTGCCACGACTTACGTCAAAGGTGATCCACAAAGTGTTTATGAAACACTGGCCAAGGCGTATCAGGATGAACCTTTCATCCAGATGTTGCCGATGGGTGAGACGCCGTCGACGCACCATGTGCGTGGCTCGAATTTCTGCCATATCGGGGTTGTTGCTGATCGGATCGAACGTCGCGCGATTGTGGTCGCGGCGCTGGATAACCTGACAAAAGGTAGCAGTGGACAAGCCTTGCAGAACGCCAACCTAATGTTAGGTGAGGATGAAACCCAGGGTCTGATGATGGCCCCTTTGTTCCCGTGAGGACGGTATGAAAACGCTAAAGAAACGTCGCCGTATACAAGTCATTATGGTGGCTGTTGTCGCCCTGACGGTGTCGACGGCGTTGATTGGCTATGCGATGCGGGATGGGATCAACTTTTTCCGCTCGCCCAGTCAGGTGATTGCAGAGCCACCGTCTCCAACCGAGGTGTTTCGTATCGGTGGGCTGGTCGAAGATGGCTCGATCGTGCGGGGTCAGGGTGAAACCGTTCGATTTGTCGTGACCGATGGTGGGGAAAGCGTTCCCGTAGCCTTCACTGGCGTTCTGCCGGATCTGTTCACGGAAAACCAAGGCATGGTTGGCACTGGAAGCTACGTTAACGGTATCTTTGAAGCTACTGAAATACTTGCTAAACATGATGAAACATACATGCCGAAAGAGGTGATGGATGCCCTGAAGGAGCAGGGCGTCTACAAAGAACCCGGCGAGAGCTGACGTTCAATACAATTGGTTTTGGGGCGTTGCGTGTTCTGGACATGCAGCGCCCTTTGTTTTGTGCTGGTCTTAACTGCTGTTCGGGATGGTCTGACGCACCGGGATTTAGGGGTGTGACATGCAGGCAGTTCGACAGATCGCCAATGAGATTGTGGCGCGGGAAGGCGGGTTTGTGGATGATCCGGATGATCCGGGCGGTGCGACCAAGTTTGGCGTCACAATCCATACGATGCGAAAGTTGGGGCTGGATCTGACCGGGGACGGGATTGTGACGAAGGCTGATGTCAGATCGTTAACCAGTCGGCAAGCCGTTGATATATTTGTTCAACACTATTTTGAGAAACCGAATATCTCGCACCTGCCTGAGGTGCTGCATGCGTCGATGTTCGATATGTATGTGAATGCCGGGGCGCAGGCCGTCAGAATCCTCCAAAACCTTCTGCGGGATATGCGGTTCGACATTTCGGTGGATGGGATGATCGGCCCGCAAACTGTGAAGGCCTGCAACCGCGCAGGGCAGCCTGATCCCGTCGCACTGCGCGATGCTTACGGTGTTGCGCGAAGAAACTACTATTTCCGATTGGCGGATCGGCGGGTTGCATCACGCAAATACGCACGCACACGTGCCGGGGGCAAAGGTGGCTGGATCAAACGCGCCGAGGAGTTTTTGTCGCCGCGATACCACATGACGGCTGCAGAATTTCAAAGGAGGGTCGCAGGATGGGCTTGATCTCGGGCGTGTTGGCTTTGTTGTTTGGCGGCGGGCGCAATGTCGTCCAGGAAACTGCTGAAATCTTTCGGGAAAACTCTGAGGCAGGGGGTAACCGTGCGCTGGCGGTTCAGACTCAGGCCATGACACAGTTCGGGGCGGAGTTTCAGGTCCCGCGCAAAGGTGGCTTTGATCGCTTCATGGATGGGTTGAACCGCTTGCCCCGTCCGGCGCTGGCATTGGGCACGTTGGGTTTGTTTGTCGCCGCCATGGTCGATCCCTTGTGGTTTGCGGCCCGAATGCAGGGGCTAGCCCTGGTGCCCGAGCCCCTGTGGTGGCTTCTAGGGGTGATCGTGTCCTTCTATTTTGGTGCCCGCCATCAGGCTAAAATACAGGATCTACAAAGGGATATCTCGGCAACGATGCTGCGCGCGCCGACGGTGATGGCCAATCTGGAAGCCTTGCGAAAACTACGGGCAGACAGTCCGGGTGTGGCAGATCCTGGCCCTGATGCCGGGTTGTCGATAGCGGTCAGTCAATCGGAAGCCAATCCCGCGTTGGAGGACTGGCGGCGCTTGCGCAAGGCATGAGCCGCGACACTATGTGCCTTTTTGATAAGGCGAAAGTTATTGGTGCTTGGGCCCGCTCAGGAGTATATCTTTCGCATGATCACAGAGTTTGGCCACTTCGCCCTTATCCTCGCCTTTTTTGTAGCCATCGTGCAAAGTGTGGTGCCGCTGATTGGTGCCTCGAAGCGCTGGAATGGCTGGATGCTGTTTGCGGAACCGGCGGCAATCACGCAGTTCCTGCTGACGGCATTTTCCTTTGGCGCACTGGTCTGGGCGTTTACCACCTCGGACTTCTCGCTGCGGATCGTGGTGGAAAACAGTCACTCGGCGAAACCAATGCTCTATAAGATCAGTGGAACATGGGGGAACCACGAAGGCTCGATGCTGTTGTGGGTGCTGATTGTGACCTTGTTCGGCGCTATGGCGGCATTCTTTGGTGGCGGTTTACCACCCACGCTCAAGGCGCGCGTCCTGGCGGTGCAATCCTCGGTAGCGGTGGCGTTCTTTGCCTTCATCCTGTTCACCTCGAACCCGTTTGACCGGCTGGCCATTGCCCCGTTTGACGGGCGCGATCTGAACCCATTGCTGCAAGACCCGGGTTTGGCCTTCCATCCGCCGTTTCTGTATCTGGGCTATGTGGGCCTGAGCATGGCGTTCAGCTTTGCCGTTGCGGCGTTGATCGAAGGCCGGGTCGACGCAGCTTGGGGTCGTTGGGTACGACCATGGACCCTTGCGGCTTGGATTTTCCTGACGATTGGAATCGCATTGGGATCGTGGTGGGCCTACTATGAGCTGGGTTGGGGTGGGTTCTGGTTCTGGGACCCGGTCGAGAACGCCTCGTTCATGCCGTGGTTGCTGGCGGCGGCTTTGCTGCATTCCGCTATCGTAGTGGAAAAACGCGAGTCGCTGAAAAGCTGGACCATTTTGCTGGCCATAATCGCATTCGGGTTTTCGCTGATCGGCACATTCATTGTGCGTTCAGGCCTGCTGACATCCGTACATGCCTTCGCGACCGACCCTGAACGCGGTATCTTCATCCTGCTGATCCTGGTGGTGTTCATCGGCGGGGCGCTGACGTTGTTTGCTGCGCGCGCCCAAGCGATGGAGGCCAAAGGCGTGTTTGGCATGGTGAGCCGCGAAAGCGCACTGATTGTGAACAATGTGCTGCTTGCGGTCAGCTGTTTCGTGGTGTTCGTGGGCACGATGTGGCCAATGGTGGCCGAGATGGCGTTTGACCGGAAGCTGTCGGTCGGAGCGCCGTTTTTCAACGCGGCCTTCACCCCGTTCATGGTTCTGCTGGGCCTTGTCCTGCCAATTGGTGCGATGTTGCCCTGGAAACGAGGGCGCCTGAGACGGGCCGTCTGGTCGTTGCGGTATATCTTTGGGCTGGCTCTGGCACTGGCGTTGCTGGTTTGGGCTATGCAGACAGGACGTAGTGCTTTGGGACCGGCTGGCGTGTTCCTGGGGTCTTGGATCACCTTCGGCGCGATAGTCGATCTCTGGAGCCGCACAGGGCGCAATGGCAACCTAAAAAGGTTGTTGCGGCTGCCGGGCGCTGATTGGGGTAAGGCTGTCGCCCATACCGGTCTTGGCGTCACCATATTCGCTATTGCGGGCCTGACGGCGTGGGAGGTCGAAGACATTCGCGTCGCGCAGCCCAATCAACCCTTTGAAGTCGGGCAGTTTACTCTGACATTGCAGGATGTCCGTCGCGTTCAGGGACCGAACTATTTCTCGACAATGGCTGATGTGCTTGTCGAAAGGAACGGACGTCCGGTGACGACCTTGCAGCCCGAAAAGCGCGATTATCCGGTTGCGCGCATGCCGACAACCGAGGCGGCGATCGACTACCGGTTTACGCGGGATT
Organism: uncultured Ruegeria sp.; assembly: GCF_947489545.1. Classification (NCBI taxonomy): domain Bacteria; kingdom Pseudomonadati; phylum Pseudomonadota; class Alphaproteobacteria; order Rhodobacterales; family Roseobacteraceae; genus Ruegeria; species uncultured Ruegeria sp. Next base: position 39,637 of record NZ_CANLDZ010000005.1, read on the forward strand.
TGTATGTGGTGATCGGGGATCAGCAACAGGATGGCGGCTGGGTTATGCGCACCTATATCAAACCGTTCGCCAACTGGATATGGGCGGGGTGCTTGATGATGGCACTGGGTGGTGTCTTCAGCTTGTGTGACCGCCGTTTCCGCGTGGCAGCCGGGGCGCGTAAAACCGCGCCAGGCGGAGTGCCTGCCGAATGAAGCGTCTTGTCCTGATCTTTCTGCTGATGGCCTCGCCACTTTTTGCCGTGCAGCCCGACGAAGTTCTTGAGGACCCGGTGTTGGAGCAACGGGCCCGCGACCTGAGCACCGGATTGCGGTGTCTTGTGTGCCGGAACGAGAGCATCGACGAAAGCAACGCCGATCTTGCCCGAGACCTGCGGCTGTTGGTGCGCGAACGCCTGGTGGCTGGTGACTCGGATGAGGAAGCGATTGCATTCATCGTGGACCGCTACGGTGAGTATGTGTTGTTGAAGCCAACAACGTCCGGATCGAACGTGTTTTTGTGGCTGGCAGGGCCAATCATGTTGTTCATCGCGGCAGGCGTGGGGTGGACCTTCCTGCGCAATCGATCCAAAGCCCATGAGCTTGGCGATAACGACGCGCTGAGTGACGAGGAAAAAGAGCACCTGCGCCAAATTCTCGAAGACTGACGCGTGGTTCCGCTTTTCCTTGACGCGCGAATGCGTCAGGGTTCGGCAAAACACGGCGCGAGGGAGGCTTTCCATGGAATACGAAACGATCCTGTTGGACATCACGGATGGGTTGGCAGTTCTGACATTGAACCGTCCTGACAAGATGAACGCGCTGACCACTCAGATGCGGGCCGAGATCACCCATGCGATGAAACAAGCCGCCAAAGACGCCCGGTGCGTTGTGCTGACAGGGGCGGGTCCTGCCTTTTGTTCCGGTCAGGACCTTGGGGATGCATCCAGCACCGGCAAAATCGATCTGGAACGGTCGCTGCGTGACGAATACGAGCCGATGCTAGAGACTATTCACAACTGCCCGGTTCCAACGATTGCTGCAGTAAACGGACCTGCTGCAGGGGCCGGGGCCAATCTGGCGCTGTGTGCCGATGTAGTGATTGCGACGGAAAGCGCCTATTTCCTTCAAGCTTTTGCACGCATTGGCTTGCTGCCAGACGCCGGTGGCACTTGGTTCATGCCGCGTCAGATGGGGCTAGCGAAAGCGATGGGCGCGGCCCTGTTTGCCGACAAGATCAGCGCCCGTCAGGCAGATGAATGGGGCCTGATCTGGGAGGCGATTGCAGATGATGCGTTTGACGCCCATTGGCGCAAGCGGGCCGCGTATCTGGCCAGCGGTCCGACTGCAGGCTTTGGCGCCATCAAACAGGCGTTGCGCGGGACCTATGAAAAGACGTTGCCGCAGCAATTGGCGACTGAAGCTCACTTACAGGGAAATTGCGGACGCACGCGCGATTTCTCGGAAGGTGTTGTCGCCTTTTTGGAAAAGCGCCCCGCAAAATTTGAAGGGCGCTGATACGGTTTAAGCACGACGGCGGCGGCGCGTGCGCCGCTCGGGGGCGGCATCGTCACCGGTGCCGTCGGACGCCGACGAAAATGGCCCCAAAGCATCGGTGATCTGATCCAGAGTTGGGCGATCTGCGCGCGGCACTGAATCGAGGGCTTCGCGCATCTTCTCAAGATGTGCAGGCATGGTGCCGCAGCATCCGCCGATGATCTTGGCTCCGGAATCCCGGGCCATCGCCGCGTATTGCGCCATAAGTTCAGGGGTGCCGTCATAATGGATGTGGCCATCGACATATTTCGGAATGCCTGCATTGCCCTTTGAAATCAGTGGGCGTTCAGTGCCCTGAGCGGCAAAGCCCAGCACTGTGCGCAAGATGTCCGACGCTCCGGTGCCGCAGTTGGCGCCAAAGGCGATCGGCGGGTTGGGCAGCGTTTCCACCAGCAATGCCAGGTCGGCCGAGGTCACACCCATCATGGTGCGCCCGGCGGTATCAAAGCTCATCGTGCCGCACCATGGCATGTCGGCAAGAGCAAAAGCCTCGGCTGCGGCGCGGAATTCTTCGGGTGCGCTGATGGTCTCAACCCAAAGAACATCGACGCCACCATCTTTCAGCGCCTCGGCTTGTTCGTGAAACATCTCGACAGCCTCGGCATGAGACAGGCTGCCAACGGGCTGCATGATCTCGCCGGTTGGGCCGACGGATCCGGCAACCACAACCGGGCGCCCGGCCTTGTCCGCGATGTCGCGACCAAGCTCGGCGCCGGCACGATTCAGGTCAGCGACGCGATTCTGAGCGTCATGCAGTTTTAATCGGGCTGAGGTGCCGCCAAACGTGTTGGTCAAAAACAGATCGCTGCCCGCATCGACGGATCCTTTGTACAAGGACCGGATTTGGTCGGGGGCGTCCACGTTCCAAAGTTCAGGCGCATCGCCGGATTGTAAGCCCATATTAAACAGATTGGTCCCGGTCGCACCGTCAGCCAAAATAGAGTCCGCAGTTTCCAGAAGTTTGCTCAGGGCGTTTGTCATGGGATGTTCCAAAAAATAGGCGCAAAACGCCGTTTTAAATCAGAGACGCCCCGTGTCTCATGACCGGGACGTCAAATCAATTTCATAAAACTCATGAAGATCATGAGTTCCAGAATTAAGGACTCAGGCTTCGGCCTCTGCCATCACTTGCTCTTTGGCTTCAACCAGCAGTTCGAGCATCTTTTCGCGAATTTTTGCTTCATCCGCCAGATCGCCCAAGTAGCCTTTAACAGCCTCGACAACATCGTCTTCGCTGACATTTTGAAGGTCAGCGTGAACGAGTACCTGCCCGTATGCACGCGCTTGTTCGACGGTTTCGCCCTTCAGCGCTGAAGCCCAAACCGCCATAAATCGGTTGCGGCGCATACGGGCAATAAACTGCATTTTTTCATCATGTGCGAATTTGTTTTCAAACGCGGCTTCACGTTCGTCAAATGTGGTCATTGGTTGGGGACCCCTTGGGTTAAACTTCTTTCCTGATGATATGACTATACGAGACCGCAGGTGCAAGGTATTTGCGCTGTGTCAAAGCCTCTCGGTCTTGCGAACTTGCGGGAAAGGGGGGCTTGGACTATGAGGGCGCCACCGGAGAGGGACTCATTCACTCACCCAGGACTGGAAAGGTCGCTTATGGCGCGTCGCAAGAAGATCTATGAAGGCAAAGCCAAGATTCTGTATGAGGGCCCTGAACCGGGCACGATTGTGCAGTACTTCAAGGACGATGCCACTGCGTTCAACGCCGAAAAGAAAGACGTGATCGACGGTAAAGGTGTTCTGAACAACCGTCTGAGCGAGTTTTTCATGACCGGCCTGACCCAGATCGGTGTGCCGACCCATTTTATCCGCCGTTTGAACATGCGAGAGCAGTTGGTGCGCAATTGCGAGATTATCCCGTTGGAAATCATCGTGCGCAACTATGCTGCCGGATCGATGTCCAAGCGTTTGGGTATCGCCGAAGGCACGCAGCTGCCGCGCCCGATCATCGAGTATTGCTACAAAGACGATTCCCTGGGTGATCCGCTGGTTTCGGAAGAGCATATCGCGGCCTTTGGCTGGGCCAGCCAGCAGGATATGGACGATATCCTAAGCCTGGCGCTGCGTGTGAATGATTTCATGAGCGGCGTGATGCTGGCAGTTGGCATTCGCCTGGTCGATTTCAAAATCGAAATCGGACGCGTCTATGAGGGTGATTTCCAGCGCCTGATCGTGGCGGACGAAATCAGCCCCGATAGCTGCCGTTTGTGGGATATCGAAACCGGCCAAAAGCTGGACAAGGATGTGTTCCGCCGCGATTTGGGCAATCTGACCGATGCCTATTCCGAGGTCGCGCGCCGGTTGGGTGTTTTGCCCAAAAGCAACGTGACCAAGCCAACACTAATCAATTGATCCGATTGCAGGCCTGACCCAAATTCAAAAGCGCCGTTTCCAAAGAAGCGGCGTTTTTTGTGTTCGCGTGATCACTTAATTTGGTAATCAGTACGTGCAAGGGGACATTTGCCCGATAAGTTTGGCAAAAAAGGTGACGCAATACATGGCTGAATTCTTTGATCAGGCCGTTTTTCTGAAATTCCTGGCCGCTGTTCTTGCGATCTTCAACCCGCTCTACAACATGCCGATTTTCCTGAGTATGACGCGGGGGTGCTCGGCGCCCGAGCGAAGGCGCGTTGCCCTGATTGTCATGACCTCTGTCACGGTTATTGCGTTGACGGCCGTTTTGATTGGAGAAGAAATTCTTGCTGTTTTTGGTATAGATGTTCCGTCGTTTCGCATCGCGGGCGGGATCATTATCTTCGGGATTGGCATGTCGATGCTGAATGCTGAGGATCGCCCTCCCGGAGATCAGGCGGCCGTTGCAGATGGGCATGAACGTAAGTTCAATTTCGCTGTGGTGCCTTTGGCCATACCGCTGACGATCGGTCCGGGAACAATCGCTATCACCATTGTCTTTTCACATCAGGCAACGCCCGGTACGGAAATTGTGACATTGGGTTCAGCGGTCGTCATTGCGTGCTCGATTGTCGGTCTGGGATTGTTGTTTGCAGATCAGATTTCGCGGTTCCTTGGCGATACGATGATCAATGTTCTGACCCGTATCATGGCGATCTTGCTGGTGGCTGTTGCTGTCGAAATGGTTCTGACCGGCGTGTTCAACGCAATTGACACGCACTATCCGGGTTTGACGACCGGGCAGGGCGCGTAATGGTAGCGCTCGGCCGCTGCGGCAAACCGCACGGTAAACAGGGTTGTCCAATGGCATCAGGCGCGCTATCCCCCGCGCAACGAAATGGGCCCAAACGCGCGGCCCGCAGGTGGAGTTGCGAATATGAAAGCACGGGTGCATGTGATGCTCAAGAACGGGGTGTTGGACCCGCAGGGCGAAGCGGTGCGGCACGCATTGGGCGCCATGGGCTTTGATCAGGTCGAAGGTGTACGGCAAGGCAAAGTGATCGACCTGGAGCTTACCGAAGGCGCGACCGAGGCAGACGTGACCGAAATGTGCGAAAAGCTTTTGGCCAACACCGTAATCGAACGCTACGAAATCGAACTGGTCTGAAGCAATGCGGGCAGCGCGCCTCACCAGCTTTCGCCAGCCACTTGAGGTAAGCACCGTTCCCGACCCTGAACCTGCCGCACATGGCGTTGTTGTTCGGGTGTTGGCGTGCGGTGTTTGCCGGTCGGACTGGCATGCCTGGTCAGGCTCGGACCCTGATGTAGCATTACCCATTACACCGGGGCACGAGTATTGCGGTGAGGTTGTTTCCGTCGGAGCACAGGTTGCCCGGTGGCGCGTCGGGGACAGGGTGATTGCTCCCTTCATTCTGGCATGCGGTCAGTGTGGCGATTGTGCGCAGGGTCATCAGACCGTTTGCGCGGATCAGATCGTACCCGGTTTCACCTGCGACGGCGCGTTCGCCGAATACATCGCTGTTGCTCATGCCGACGCAAACCTGTCGGTTTTACCCGAAACCCTGGCCCCGGAAATCGGGGCGGCCTTGGGATGTCGCGTGACAACAGCCTGGCAGGCTTTGGTGGGGCGGGCGCAGTTGCAAGGCGGCGAATGGCTGGCAGTTTTTGGTGGCGGCGGTGTTGGGGTTTCGGCGCTGTTACTCGGTAAGGCGTTGGGTGCGCGTGTTGCCGTCGTCGATATCGACGATGACAAGCTGGCCTATGCCAAAACACTTGGTGCGGACGCTGTCCTTAATGCGGCCATGTGCAATGCACCTGAGGCAATAAAAGACCTTACTGGCGGCGGCGCGCATGTGGCAATCGAGGCCCTGGGGGTTGAGACCACCACCGTGTCGGCCCTGCGGTCTTTGCGCAAACTTGGGCGTCTTGTCCAGATCGGCATGCCAACGGGAGAACACGCCCAGATGTCACTGCCCATGGATGTTCTGTATTCAGGACAACTGTCCATTTATGGAACACGAGGAATGCCAAGTTGGCGTTATCCATCACTTTTGTCACTGATCTCGGGTGGGGGTGTTGACCTTAGCCCGCTGGTGACACGAAAGATATCACTGAACCAGGTGAGCGATGAGCTTGCCGCTTTTGATACTCCGACACCTCCGGGCGTCGCGGTTGTCACTGATTTTGTCTCTTAGGAGGGTCCGCAATGCGCGCAGCCGTCATCGTATTCCCCGGTTCAAACTGTGATCGGGATCTTGCCGTTGCCTTTGAACAGGCCGGGTTCCAGGTCGATATGGTCTGGCACAAGGACGCGGCATTGCCGGAAGGCATCGACATTGTAGGAGTGCCCGGCGGGTTCTCGTATGGCGACTATCTGCGCTGCGGTGCAATTGCCGCACAATCGCCGATTTGCAAGGCTGTGGTCGATCATACCGAGCGCGGTGGATACGCGGTTGGGGTCTGCAACGGGTTTCAGATATTGACCGAAACCGGGATTCTGCCTGGCGCGCTACTGCGCAATGCGGGTCTGAAATACATCTGCAAGACCGTTGGTCTGAAAGTGGAAACCAGCAACTCGGCCTTTACCGAAGGCTACAATGCCTGCGACGTGATCGGTATTCCCATCGCTCATCACGATGGAAACTATTTCGCCGATGACACAACATTGTCCGCGCTGAAGGATCAAGACCGGATCGCGTTCACCTATACCGAGAATCCGAACGGCTCGGCTGGGGATATCGCAGGCATTTTATCGGAAAACCGTCGTGTTCTCGGGATGATGCCCCATCCCGAGCGCGCGGCAGATGAAGGCCATGGCGGGACCGACGGGGTGGCGCTGTTCCGCGCATTGTCAGGTGTTCTCGCACCGGCGTGACTTGAGATCGGACTGATGCAAGCGTAACTTCTGGGGATGAGTACCGAAGTTAGCTCTGGCTGGTCCAAACTGAAAAACCCGTTCCGGGGTGCTCCACTAGGGTGGCGGTTGCGCGTTGCGATCATTCTTCTTTTGGTGGCCACTGTTTCGACCGTTTGGATCACCAACCGGCTGCTTACGGATCGGTTCACTGAATCTACGCGAAACCGGGCAGAGCTGCGCCTGGCGCTGTATTCCGGCAACCTGCTGAGCGAATTGCGCCGTAACGCGATTGTACCGCAATTGCTGGCGCGCGATCCAACGCTGATCTCGGCGCTGCGGTCCAGCGATTATACGTTATCGACACAGCGCCTGATTTCTTTTGTCGAAGAAATTGGCGCTGCCTCGCTGATGCTTCTGGACGGGGATGGGCGGTCTGTTGCTGCCACCGACAGGAACCGGCTGGGCGAGGCACATCGGAATTCTGCCTATTTTGTGGATGCCATCAGATCAAATTCGACCATCTTTACCGTCATACCAAAGGAATCCGGCGGCTACAGCTTTGTCTATTCACGACGCATTCAAGCCGGATCGGAGATTCTGGGCGTTATCGTCGTAGAGGTCGATCTGCAGAAGTTCGAACGCGCCTGGGCGGGAATTTCAGATGCCGTAATGGTGACCGACAGCACCGGCAACATCATTCTGTCGACCGAACCACAATGGCGTGGGGTGGATGAAAACGCTGCCATGCTGCGCCAACCGCCACAAAACGCGATCCAACGCGCCATTCGGGCCACCACCGATTGGACGGCTCTGCCGCCGGATGCCTATCTTCAGGGTGAGGCAGTGATGCGGATGAAAACGCGGATTCCGTTCCGGGGCTGGCAGATGACGTCGTTCACCACCTATGCGTCGATCCGGGAAAAGGTGAACAGCGTGCTGGCGCTGGAAATCATGGGATTTGCGATTCTTCTGGCGCTGACCTTCTATGCACTCAGCCGCCGCGCGACGCTTCGGATGGCGCTGTTCCAGCGCGAGTCGGCAGAGCTTCGCGCATTGAACGCAAGGCTGCAGCGGGAAATTGCTGAGCGGGAACGGGTTGAAAAGACGTTGGATCTGGCGGAACAGACCCTCGCGCAAAGCTCGAAACTTGCGGCGTTGGGTGAAATGTCCGCGGCCGTCAGCCACGAGCTGAATCAACCGCTGGCTGCAATGAAAACCTATCTTGCTGGCGCGCGTCTGCTACTGCGTCGAAACCGTCCCGAAGAGGCGCTCGCCAGCTTTGGTCGCATTGATGGGCTGATCGAGCGTATGGGCGCGATCACACGACAGCTGAAATCATACGCGCGCAAGGGTGCAGATGCGTTTTCACCAGTAAACCTTGGGGAGGCGCTGGCCTCTTCCCTGTCAATGATGGAGCCGCAGCTGCGCCAACGGGAGGTCAAGATCACACAGATCCTGCCCGAGGACTCGGTTGTCGTGATGGGCGACCGCATGCGGATCGAACAGGTGATGGTGAACCTCTTGCGAAACGCGCTGGACGCCACCAAGTCAGTACCCGAGCCAGATCTGGAAATCATTCTGGCGGCGGGCGAAATGGCGGTGCTGACAGTGCGCGACAATGGTCACGGGATCGAAAATATCGAGAACCTGTTCGAACCCTTCTACACCACCAAGCAGCCCGGCGATGGGGTCGGGCTGGGGCTTGCCATCTCGTCCGGGATCGTGAACGACCATGGCGGACGGCTGACAGCTCGGAACGGCCAATCAGGTGGCGCGGTGTTCGAGATGCAACTGCCGATACTAGGAAGCGACGGCCTTGAGGCCGCTGAATAACGGGGAAGACATATGGCACAAGCCATGAAAATCGCCATCGTAGACGACGAACAGGACATGCGGCAGTCGATCAGCCAATGGCTGGCGCTGTCAGGCTATGACACTGAAACCTTTGGCAGTGCAGAAGATGCACTCAAGGTTTTGGGGCCGGACTACCCGGGCATTGTAATTTCAGACATCAAGATGCCGGGAATGGATGGCATCCAACTGCTGAAAAAGCTGATGGGCGCCGACAGTACACTGCCGGTCATTATGATCACCGGTCACGGCGATGTGCCCATGGCGGTCGAGGCGATGCGGGTCGGAGCGTTTGATTTTCTCGAAAAACCGTTCAACCCGGACCGCATGTCGGAATTGGCGAAGCGCGCCAGCAACGCCAGACGGCTGACCCTGGACAACCGAGCACTGCGGCGCGAGCTGTCCGGCGGCACTCAGATCATGAACAAATTGATCGGTGCCAGCCCGGTTATGGAAAGGTTGCGCGAGGACATTTTGGATCTGGGCCAGGCCGATGGTCACGTTCTGATCGACGGAGAGACCGGGACAGGCAAAACTCTGGTCGCCCATGCCTTGCATGCCGTTGGCAGCCGAGCGGGCAAGAAATTCGTGTTAGTGTCCTGTGCGGCCTTGGAAGAAGAGGCGCTATCAAAGCGTCTGTTTGGCCCAATGATGCCTGAAGATGCGCAACTGCCAGCCATCGAAGAGGCCCGCGGGGGTACATTGGTGCTGGAGGATGTTGAGGCCCTAAGCGATACGCTTCAGGCCAAGCTGCTGAGCGTTATGAACGATCAGGGCACCCCGGCGGAAACCCGGATCGTCGCAATTTCAAACCTTCAGGAAGCGGGAAAAACCAGCGAGGATGTTCTGCGCCCTGATCTGTTCTACCGACTGGCGGCTCTGCGCATCACGATGCCGCCGCTGCGCCAGCGCGGCGAAGACATTCTGACGCTGTTTACGCGTTTGAGCGAGCAATTTGCCGAGGAATATGGCTGTGACGCCCCACAGGTCAGCGCTCAGGAAGCAGCGCAACTGTTGCAGGCGCCCTGGCCCGGCAATGTGCGTCAGCTGATCAACATCGCGGAACGCGCCGTGCTGCAATCGCGGCGTGGTTCGGGTACGATTGCATCCTTGCTGATGTCTGATCACGACGAAATGCAGCCGGTGATGACAACCGAGGGCAAGCCGCTGAAGGAATATGTCGAAGCGTTCGAGCGGATGCTTATCGATAACACAATGCGCCGCCACAAAGGCTCGATCGCGTCCGTGATGGATGAATTGTGCCTGCCGCGTCGGACGTTGAACGAAAAGATGGCCAAGTACAGCCTGCAGCGGTCGGACTATCTCTAACGGGCAAATGCCACGATAACAGCTGCAAGATTTGGAACGCCGGCGGTCTTAACTGATTGCCGGCGATGCAGTTTGCCCATTGTGTTTTCCACAGGACTGCTTTTAATGTGTGCGGACGGGCCTGATCCTTTTTTGCGTCTTTAAGTCCCGAATCAATGAGTTTCGCTGCTTTGCCACAAGTGATGATCGATCTTTCACTGCAAAGCAGACCGATTGTGCCCCGCATGGGGCAGTGGAGTGCCTGAGCCCGACGCGTTGGGCGAAAGGAATAAATGGGCAGGAGGCGGCTTGTATCGCGCCTGTCGGAGAAGAACCGCGATGACGCGCGCGCAACGATTGAGAGAACGGGCAGGGGGCCAGAGCGCCAGACCCTGCCGCGCGCCGTCCGATATCGCCCTGACAAGACACCACCCCAAAAGCGCCTGTCCGCCCGGACGGGTCAGGACAACGCGTTTGGCGCGGTGCACCAAGGACACATGGCTAAGAAAATGCTTATCGATGCCACCCACGCAGAGGAAACTCGCGTTGTGGTGGTCGACGGAAACAAGGTCGAGGAATTTGATTTTGAATCCGAAAACAAACGCCAGCTTGCTGGCAACATCTATCTCGCAAAAGTAACCAGGGTCGAGCCGTCACTGCAGGCGGCCTTTGTGGACTATGGCGGCAATCGCCACGGGTTCCTCGCGTTTTCCGAGATCCATCCGGATTACTACCAAATCCCGGTCGCCGACCGCGAGGCGCTGATGGAGGAAGAACGCGCTTATGCCGAGGCCATGAAGGCTCGGGATGAGGCGGAAGAGTCCAAGCCCAAAAGACGCCGTTCGCGGTCCCGGACCAAAGCGGCGGATGTGAAATCTGAAGATGCTGTCGAGTCAATCGAAGTGTCTTCGGAACCATCTGGCATGGAAACCATCGATCTGGAAGATGGCGAGAACACCGACGAGACGGTTGAAATGAATGTGCCCGAAGGCACCTCACCGGTGGAGCTGGTCGCGGATACACCTGTTGAAGAACCGGTCGATGAAGCAGAGGCTGAAAAATTTGACGACACACCGGCAGATGAGATTGCAGCAGCCCCCGAGGCAGATGCAACTGAGGGTGGCGACGGTGCAAAAGCTGCTGAAGCGGATGCGACAGACGCCACTTCGGAAGAAGTAGAACAGACTTCGGATACAAACGGCAAAAAAGCCGAGGCAGAGGATGCTGACGAGGGCGACGCCCGCTCGGACGCGACCAGCAAGGACGATTCCATCGAATCCGTTGCCGATGAAGACGACAGCGAAGATATCCGTCCGCCGCGCAAGCCGCGCCCGCGCCGGTATAAAATCCAGGAAGTCGTCAAAGTCCGTCAAGTGCTGTTGGTTCAAGTGGTCAAGGAAGAGCGCGGCAATAAAGGCGCAGCGCTGACCACCTACCTGTCGCTGGCCGGTCGCTATTGCGTGCTGATGCCAAACACGGCACGTGGCGGCGGTATCAGCCGCAAGATCACCAACGCACCGGACCGCAAGAAACTCAAGGAAATCGCCTCGGAAATTGATGTACCGACGGGTGCGGGTTTGATTATTCGCACGGCTGGCGCGAAGCGGACCAAATCCGAAATCAAGCGCGACTACGAGTATCTGCAGCGCTTGTGGGAACAAATCCGTGAACTGACCCTGCAGTCCATTGCGCCTGCAAAGATCTACGAGGAAGGCGACCTGATCAAACGGTCGATCCGGGATCTGTACAACCGCGATATAGACGAAGTTCTGGTCGAAGGCGAAGGCGGGTACCGCATTGCCAAGGACTTCATGAAGATGATCATGCCGTCTCACGCCAAGAACGTGAAACGGTACGAGGACGCGCTGCCCTTGTTCGCGCGCTACCAGGTGGAAAGCTATTTGGCGGGCATGTTCAACCCGACCGTACAGCTGAAATCCGGTGGGTATATCGTGATCGGCGTGACCGAAGCGCTGGTGGCCATCGATGTGAACTCAGGCCGGGCGACCAAAGAAGGTTCAATCGAAGAAACGGCGCTTAAAACCAACCTTGAGGCGGCTGAGGAAGTGGCGCGCCAATTGCGGCTGCGTGACTTGGCCGGTCTGATCGTCATCGACTTTATCGATATGGACGAGCGCAAGAACAACTCGGCCGTCGAAAAGCGCATGAAGGACAAGCTTAAGACCGACCGCGCGCGCATCCAGATGGGCCGTATCTCGGGCTTTGGTCTAATGGAGATGAGCCGTCAGCGTCTGCGTCCCGGTATGTTGGAAGCGACAACTCAGCCATGCCCAGCGTGTCATGGGACAGGTCTGATCCGGTCCGACGACAACATGGCGCTGTCGATCTTGCGCCAGATCGAAGAAGAAGGCACCCGTCGTCGTTCGCGCGAGGTTTTGGTGCGCTGCCCGGTCAGCATCGCCAACTTCCTCATGAATCAGAAACGCGAACATATCGCTCAGATCGAATCCCGTTACGGCCTGTCTGTGCGTGTTGAGGGCGATCTGCATCTGGTGAGCCCGGATTTCTCGATGGAGAAGTTCAAGACGGCGAGCCGGATCGTACCCGAGGCAACGGCACCTGTCGTCTCAGTGGATGCATCACTGATGGATCTGGTGGATTCAACTGACGAGGAAGAGGCCGAAGTCGCGGGAGAGGCCGTTCAGGCAGAAGACGAGACCAAGCCCAAGCGCAAGCGCCGTCGTCGTCGTCGGAAAAAGAATGGCGGAGGAGCAGACGCTCAGGACGCTGGATCCGAAACCGGCGATGCGCCGGCTGAAGACGGAGAAACTGCGGCTGAACCCGCAGAGGCAGCCGAGACGGATGCTCCCGCGGAACCGCAGAGTGAAGACGAGGCCCCAGCCAAGCCGAAAAAACGCCGAGCGCCGCGTCGCAAGAAAAAAGAGGCCGAGCCCGTTGCGGCTGACGCTGTGACCGAGGCGGACGCCACGGCCACGCAAGAGGTCGCGCCAGAGCAGGCCCCTGAACCCGTACAACAGCCTGTTGATGAGCAGCCTGCGCCTGAACCGGAAACAGCGGCCGAGCCTGCGGAAGAGGCGCCATTGGTTGCCGAAGCAACGCCCGAACCTGTCGAAGTTGCGGACGTGGCTGAAGTTTCGAACGAAGAAAGCGTAGAAGAAACACCTGCCGAGCCCGTGCTTGCAACGACCGCTCCCGAACCCGAAAAACCCAGCGAACCCGCCAAGCCTAAACGGCGAGGCTGGTGGTCCTTGGGCCAGTAGTCAAACAAAAAGGCGGGCCAGCGTGTCCGCCTTTTCTTTTGCACGCCCCGGCAACCTGTCAGCCTGATTTTTGAATGAGATAGATCTGATGCCCGTCGGCATCTTCCCGAGACACCAGATGATGACCGCTTTCGACGCAAAAATGCGGGACATCGACGATCGCGGCAGGATCGTCAGCCAATACGCGTAAAACAGCCCCAGCAGGCATGGATTTCAGGCGTTTGCGAGCCTTCAGGACGGGCAGTGGGCACAGCAGGCCAAGGGCGTCCAGCGTTTCGGTCGGGTTTGACATGGGGATCAAATATTTCCACTTTGCCATGGTGTCCAGCGTGCAACCACGATGATGTGACCGATTGGACCCGTGACGGCGACGCATCGATACCATATGTGCTGATCTATGTTCGGAATAGAAATCATCGATGCGGGTCTGCTTCCTGCCATGTTCGTCGCCTTGATTGGCGGGCTCATCAGCTTTTTGTCGCCTTGCGTGCTGCCCATTGTGCCGCCGTATCTGGCCTATATGAGCGGTGTGACGATCAACGAAATGCAGGATGAAGCCCGCGCGCGTCGCAAGGCAACCTTGTCAGCGCTGTTCTTTGTTCTGGGTCTGTCCACAGTCTTTTTGTTGTTGGGCTTTACGGCGTCGGCTTTCGGAGCATTTGTGCTGCAAAACCAGGTGCTGTTTGCCAAGATATCGGGCGCCGTGGTGATTGTCTTTGGCCTGCATTTTCTGAATGTCTTCCGAATTCCGCTGTTGGACAGGGAAGCCCGTGTTGAGGCCGGCGATTCCGGTGGATCTGTGTTTGGCGCATATATTCTGGGGCTTGCCTTTGCCTTTGGCTGGACGCCGTGTATCGGCCCGCAACTGGGCGCGATCCTCTCCTTGGCCGCATCCGAGGCGTCAGTCGCGCGGGGCACACTGCTACTTGGTGTCTACGCTGCAGGGCTGGGGATTCCGTTCCTGCTAGCGGCGATGTTCTTGAACCGTTCGATGACCGTCATGAACCGGATCAAACCCTATATGGGCACGATCGAAAAGGTCATGGGTGCGCTGTTGCTGTTTGTGGGCATCATGCTGGTCACGGGGCTGTTCACCGAGTTCAGCTGGTGGCTGCTAGAAACCTTCCCCGCGCTGGCAGTTCTGGGTTAAATCGCGAAGCCACCTTACCTTGGCCGCAATGCTGCGTTAACCTGTGCGGTAGAAGGTAAGGCCATGAGCAGTCAGACAAATCCCCCTCAGGTGCATAGGCGCCGGGTGTTCTATATACCCGGATATGACCCGATGCCTCCGCGGCGATATCGCGAGTTGTATCGAACCGAGTCAGGCCTGCAGGCGGCAATTTCCGGCTACGATATTTCGATTTCGCCAAAGTCCGGCGACGGTCCTTTCGGTTGGCGGGTGGTGTCCTTTCAGGACGGGATGCAGGTCCAAACGGATGTCGACGTCCTGGCCTGGTCCGATATCGTTCAGGACAGTATGTCTGGATCGGTTCCCGCGACCTACCTGCAATTGGCGCATACTGCGTGGATCTACCTGTCGACCGGTGCGTTGGGGCGGTTAGTGCGTTTGCGCAAGGGGCCCGTGATCGCGGCGCTGTATCCCGTGGGGATGTTGTTGACGCAACTTTTGGCTGCGCTTTTGGTGGCTTGGGGCATCACAGCTTTGTTGTGGTCCTTGGTCGGATGGTTGGCCTTGGTGCCTGCGCTTGCTGCGGCCTATGGATTGTTACGGTGGTTCCGAAAGATCGATAACCGCCTGCTTGCCTATTATCTGATGCATGACTACGCCTATTCGGCCCAGTCGAAAGGCGAAACCTCGGCAGAGTTGCAGAAGCGTCTGGATAGCTTCGCTGGTTTGGTGCAACAGGCACTGCAAACAGAGGTGGACGAAGTGCTGATTGTGGGGCACAGCTCGGGCGCACATCTGGGTGTGTCGGTCTTGTCTGACCTGATCCGCGACCACCGTGTGCAGGAGAACGGTCCGGTTCTGTCCTTCCTGACCCTGGGGCAGGTGGTGCCCATGGTCTCGTTCCTGCCCAAGGCGCACCGCTTGCGGGCAGATCTTCAGTTTCTCTCAAACAGCGATAACCTAACCTGGGTCGATGTTTCTGCACCAGGTGATGGTTGCGCTTTTGCGTTATGCGATCCGGTGTCCGTCAGCGGCGTGGCCGGGCCGTGCAAAAAATGGCCACTGGTCCTGTCAGCGGCTTTCACCAAAACCCTTTCACCCGAGCGCTGGAATGCGTTGCGTTGGCGGTTTTTCAGGCTTCATTTCCAGTATCTCTGCGCCTTCGACCAGCCCGGCACATATGATTACTTTCGTATCACAGCTGGCCCGCAAACACTGGGCGAACGTTTCAAAGGGCGCACACCGTCCAAGTCACGCATCGAGGCGTCCGTTTCGAAATACACCTCGGTGGACGCATGAACCCACCCAAACCGCAGCCACGCCCCGATAAGGTCTCGCTCTGGCGGTATCTGAGGCTGTTCAGGCAGGATCTACTGTCAGCGCAGCCCCAACGCCTGTATCGTGCGTGGATGGCTGAATTCCGCACGCCGTTCTTCCGATCTTACATGGTCAACCAACCGGACCTAATTGAAACCGTTCTGAAAAAGCGCCCGGACGACTTTCCCAAATCTGGCCGGATCAGCGAAGGTTTGCGCCCGTTGTTGGGCGACTCCGTATTTTTGACCAATGGTGCGGTATGGAAACGCCAGCGCAGGATCATTGATCCTGCTTTTGAGGGTGGACGCCTCAAAGACACGTTCCCGGCCATGCTTTCAGCCGCTGAGTCCTGTGTCGAACGTTTGCGTCCGCATGTTGGAACGCAGATCGAATGCGAGGGGATCACCAGCCATGTGGCCGCAGATGTGATATTTCGCACTTTGTTTTCGGTTCCGATCGAACATGAGGTCGCGGCGCAAGTTTTTGAGAAGTTTCGCGCCTATCAACGCGAACAGCCTCTGCTGAATCTTGCGGCGTTTGTGCCGGTGCCACGGTGGTTGCCTCGGTTTCATTCACGCAAAACGCGTAGAAATGCACAGGAAATTCGAAAGCTGATCGCAAAGCTCACCTCAAAACGTGCCGATGCAATTGCGGATGGAACTGCACCGGATGATCTGGCGACCAAGATCATGACTACTCCTGATCCAATGACAGGTCAGTGTTTTGAAACCCATGAGATGATTGATCAGGTTGCGATATTCTTTTTGGCCGGGCATGAAACCAGCGCGTCGGCCCTGGCCTGGACGCTGTATCTGATGGCGCTGTATCCCGACTGGCAGAACAAGGTCGCAGCCGAGGCGCAGGCGCTGGACGATCCCACATTCGCGACCATGTCCAAGCTAAAAATCAGCCGCGATGTGTTTCGTGAAGCGCTGCGGCTATACCCTCCGGTTCCGATGATGGTGCGTGAGGCCGGATGCGCGGAAAAGTTCCGAAACCGGGACGTGCCAAAGGGATCGCAGATTGTTATCAGCCCGTGGCATCTGCACCGGCAAGAGCGGCTGTGGGACAACCCGGACGGCTTTGATCCGTCCCGCTGGGCCACCGAGATTGGCAAGACCTGCCAACGAGAGGCTTACATCCCGTTTTCTACTGGTCCCCGCGTCTGTACTGGCGCCGGATTTGCCATGGTCGAAGGGCCGTTGATCCTGTCGATGCTACTGCGCCATTTCAAATTCGAAACAATCAGCGGTAAAACGCCGGTTCCGGTCGCTCATTTGACGGTTCGGTCCAAGGATGGAATTTGGTTGCGGCTGGTTGAGCGCTAACAATCTACCATCGTTGATCCACGTGCTGTATGCGGGTGAGGAAATCGGAATCAGTATTGAACGGGAAAGCATTATGTCCAAAGCAGAACAGCGCGCGCAGATGTCCAACGGAGCAGGTTTTATCGCAGCACTGGATCAAAGTGGCGGATCGACACCCAAAGCGCTGGCGCTCTATGGGGTAGAAGCGTCCGACTATAGCTCGGACGAAGAAATGTTCGGCGAAATCCAAAAGATGCGGGCAAGGATCATTCTGGCGGATGATTTCACCAAGGATAAAGTCATCGGGGCAATCCTGTTCGAACGCACATTGGGCGAGGAGATCGATGGCCGCAAAGTGGCTGACTATCTTTGGTCGGTGAAAGGCATCGTTCCGTTCCTGAAAATCGACAAAGGTCTGGAAGAAAAGGCCAATGGTGTTCAAGTGATGAAACCGATCCCGGGGTTGGCCGAGACCTTGGCCAAAGCAGACGGCGTTTTTGGCACCAAGGAACGGTCTGTCATCCACGAAGCCAATGCCGAAGGCATCGCCGCCGTCGTGTCACAACAGTTCGATGTTGGGCGTGAGGTGGTCAGGGCGGGCATGATTCCAATCATCGAGCCCGAAGTGAACATTCATTCAGAAACAAAGGCCGCGGCAGAAGACATTCTGAAGGTGGAACTTCTGAAGAACCTTGATCAGCTGGACGACGATCAGGATGTCATGTTGAAACTGACGATCCCCAGTCAGGCGAACCTGTATGACGAGGTCGCTGATCACCCACGCGTGCTGCGCGTTGTGGCCCTTTCTGGGGGATATTCGACGGAACAGGCCTGTAACCTTTTGGGTCAGAACGGCAAGATGATTGCATCCTTCTCGCGTGCGTTGACCGAAGGCTTGGCTAAACAGCAATCCGATGCGGAATTCAACGCGGCGCTGGGTGGAAACATTAACAAGATCTTTAGCGCGTCCGCGTGATCTCTGGCGCCCTTCAGGGCGCCTGTTTACTCCGGTTTGATGAATTCGCGGCGCAGTTTTGATGCCTTTTCGCGCATGACACAGCCCGTGCCGTGATCATTGACCAACCCCATCGCCTGCATGAAGGCGAATACGGTGGTGGGGCCAACAAATTTCCAACCGCGTTTCTTCAGGTCTTTCGACATCGCCACGGATTCTGGCGAGGTTGATGCGGTTTGTGGGTCTGGCGGTGTCTTGGATTCGTATTGCCAGACATAAGCCGCCAAAGATCCTTCTGATGCGATCAGCTCCTGCGCGCGGCGGGCATTGTTGATCACAGCTTCGATCTTGCCGCGATGACGTATGATGCCTTTGTCTTGTAACAGGCGCTCTACATCCGCATTAGAAAACGCGGCCATTTTGTTGAAATCAAATCCATAAAACGCGTTTCTAAAATTCTCGCGCTTGGACAGGATCGTGCGCCAGCTGAGGCCGGACTGAAAACTCTCAAGGCACAGCTTTTCGAACAGCCGCTGATCATCGGCCACCGGATAACCCCACTCGTTGTCATGGTATTCGAAGAATTCCGGCGCAGATTGACACCATGCGCAGCGGGGTTGCCCATCCGGGCCAACTATAGTCTCGCTCATGAATGTACCCTTTTTGTTCTCACTATCCTAAACTCAGGATCTGGACCAATGCAAGGGGTCATTGCCGTTCGCTATACCAGTTTAGGATGAACACACGAATGGCCGACGCCAGACCGGTTTCTGGATCGCGCGCCACATCAATTTCCGCAGCCAACACATTGATTGGAATATTTTTCTGCTTGGCGATATTCCGGAATGCCTGCCAGAATTCATCCTCTAGCGAGACCGAGGTCCGGTGACCTTTGAGTGTCAAAGAACGTTTGATCGGACGACCGCTCATTCTTCCAACTCGTGATTATCCAGGTCGCGGCGTGTCTTGCCGTCTCGCTGCTTCACAGCGTCTTTCTCGGCCTGTGACAGGCCGAATTTCACAGCATTTTCGTCTGCACGGGCCTTTTTCTCGGCCCGTGCCTTTTCTTTTCGATACCGGTTCAAGTTGACCGGCTTGCCCATCAGTCTTTCGGACCGATCATCTGTTCAGGACGGACAACCGCATCAAAGGTTGCTTCATCGACAAAACCCAGCGCGATGGCCTCTTCCTTCAGGGTAGTGCCGTTCTTGTGCGCGGTTTTGGCGACGGTGGTGGCGTTGTCGTAGCCGATGGTTGGGGCTAGCGCTGTGACCAGCATCAGCGATTCCTTCATCAACTTTTCGATGCGCGGCTCATTGGCCTGAATGCCCAGCAACATCCGCTCAGTAAAGCTGTCAGCCGCATCACCCAGCAGCTGGATGGACTGCAACAGGTTGTAAGACATCATCGGGTTATAGACATTGAGCTCGAAATGCCCCTGGCTGCCGGCAAACTTAATGGCGGCGTCATTGCCCATCACGTGGGCCGCAACCTGAGTCAGCGCTTCGGCCTGCGTCGGGTTTACCTTGCCGGGCATAATGGACGAGCCGGGCTCGTTTTCCGGCAGAACCAACTCACCCAGACCCGAACGTGGGCCCGAACCCAGGAAGCGGATGTCATTGGCGATCTTGTAGCAACTGCCTGCAATCGTTGCCAAAGCGCCTGACAGGAAGACCATGGCGTCATGGGCGGCCAGCGCTTCGAACTTGTTCGGCGCGGTGACGAAGGGCAGGCCGGTGATGTCGGCCATGTGGCCTGCCACAGACTCGCTCCATCCTTTTTGCGTGTTCAGGCCGGTGCCCACCGCGGTGCCGCCCTGGGCCAGCTCATATATTCCCGGCATGGCGGCCTGAACCCGGCCGATGCCCTGACGGATCTGATGAGCGTACCCGCCAAATTCCTGCCCCAGTGTCAGCGGCGTTGCATCTTGCGTATGCGTACGGCCGATCTTGATGATGTCTTTGAACTCGTCTGCTTTTTGCTCAAGCCCAGACGCTAGTTTTTCCAACCCCGGCAGCAGCACATCACGCACGCTCATCGCTGTGGCGATATGCATGGCGGTGGGAAAAGTGTCGTTCGACGATTGGCCCATATTGCAGTGATCATTAGGGTGAACCGGGTCTTTTGAGCCGATCACGCCGCCGAGAATCTCGATCGCACGATTGGCGATTACTTCGTTCGAGTTCATGTTCGATTGGGTGCCCGACCCGGTTTGCCACACGACCAGAGGGAAGTTGTCGTCAAACTTGCCCTCAATCACCTCACCTGCGGCGGCAATAACCGCATCTGCGATTGTAGCGCCCAGGTTGCCTGTTGCCTTGTTCTGCATGGCACAGGCTTTCTTGATTACGCCCAGCGCACGCACGATGGCGACAGGTTGTTTTTCCCAACCGATCGGGAAGTTCATGATCGAACGCTGTGTCTGTGCGCCCCAGTATTTGTCGGCGGGAACCTCCAGCGGGCCAAAGCTGTCGGATTCGGTGCGGGTTTGAGACATCGGTCACTCCGTCTGGTATGCAATCGTATGCCGTTTAGCCCCAGTAAATCTGCGATGCAATCGGCAAGTTGCGCGCACCATAAACACAGGGACGTCAAAGGTATAGGCACGTGGGTGCGTCATTTTTATTGTCCCAGCTTCAGAATGCGCCATTGTTAACCGTACCCGCTTGGCTACAATGTCAGGACAGCCGATTTGGAGAACTAAATGCTCGTATCTCAACGGATTTCACCCATGAAAGTTGCCACATTTACTGCTGGACTTCTGCTTTGGGTCGTCGTGCTGGGCAGTACCGTGCGGGCCGCTGAAATCACCCCCTTTATCGGCAGCTATATCGGCTCGGCTGATGTTGTTGATGTTGATGGAACCGCCACGCCCCGGGATATGAGCGTATCCATTCATGAAACTGCAAAAGGATTCAACGTCAGTTGGAAAACAACGACGTATAAGTTGGATGGCAGGGTGAAAGAGCAAAAGTTCTCGGTTGATTTTCAGCAATCTGATCGCCCCGACGTGTTCTCGGCGGCCATGAAAAGAAACGTGTTTGGGCACGAGGTCCCGCTTGACCCGATCAAAGGCGAGCCATTTGTCTGGGGTAGGATTGATGGGCAAACACTGACTGTGTTTTCGTTGTTTATCAACGAGCAGGGCGGCTACGAGTTGCAACAATTCGACCGCACCCTAACGGATGGTGGTCTGAACCTTGCCTTTACGCGTTTTATCAACGGCGAAAAGTCTCGATCCGTCGAAACCTTCCTGATGAAACAATAAGCCCCGCGTTGCGCAGGGCTTAGTTGGTCTTACTTTCGGAAGCTGTCCAGTGACACCACGTCTGCGTCGTGATGCTCGTCCTCTTCCTCAACCTCAATCATTTCCTCGACAACGGGGTCTTCGTCTGCTTCGTCTTCAGGGCTTTCAAATCGTAGGCCGAATTCTACGGACGGGTCCACGAAGGTCTTTATTGCCTCATACGGGACATAAAGAGGTTCTGGCTTGTCACCGAAGTTCAGCGTGATCGCAAAGCCGTCATCTCCAACGTCAAGGTTGTCGAACCAATGCTGGACAACAATTGTCATCTCTTCTGGATATCGCTCGCGCAGCCAGTCTGCGATATCCACGCCTTCTTCTCGCGTGTCGAAAGTGATGAAGAAATGATGAGACCCGGGCAAGCCGGTCTCAGAAACCCCGGTCAGAACAGTCTTGATCAACCCGCGCATGGCGGTGTGCATCAGGTTTCCATAGTCGATGTCTTGCGACATGTGTCATCCTCGAAAGTGGTTGGACTCAGCATAGGGGTTTTGTTCGGAAACGAAAGGGCGCGTATGACCGGATTGATCAGATAAAATGTGCAGCCAATCCAGCAACTGCCATCAGCATCAACACAGTCGCCATCCCGAGTTTCATTCGGAAAATCAACACACCGGCGACAAGCGTCAAGGCAAGTGCCGTAAAGTCCAGACTGCCGACATCCGGGACAGGAAGTGCTACTGGGCCCCATGACATTCGCGGAACGGATCCGAACAGAACGTTCAGGGCAAACCACAATGAAAGGTTGAGAATCACGCCCACGACGGCCGCGGTGATTCCATGCAATGCTGCAGACAGCCGGGGGCGGGTGGCCAAGCGGTCAAGATATGGGGCCGCCAGAAAAATCCAAAGGAAACAGGGAACAAATGTCGCCCAAAGCGCTACGGCTCCGGCTGCGAGCGCCAGCGAGAGACCGCCATTCATCTGTCCGGTCAGCATCGCCACAAATTGGGTGACCAGAATAAGGGGGCCGGGGGTGGTTTCCGCCAGCCCAAGCGCGTCGATCATCTGATTGGTGCTGATCCAGTGATACTGATCGACCACAGTTTGCGTCATGTAGGCGAGAACCGCATAAGCCCCGCCAAAGGTTACAACAGCCAAACGCGCAAAGAACCAGCCCAAATCACTGAGCAGCTGTTGCCCGGTGATGTTGAGCAAAAACAAGGGGCCCAGCCACAGCGTCAACCAAATGACGGTTGTCCGCACGGGTCGCGCCAAGCTTGGGGTTGCGGGTGTTTCGATCACGGGAACCGTGCCCTTGAAGGACACATACCCCCACACAGCAGCAGCCAGAATGATAAGCGGGAAGGGGAGGTTCAGCAGAAAGATCGCAATAAATCCCAGCCCTGCAATCATCCGATGCTCAACATCCGTCAATGCCTTGCGTGACAGGTTGCGTAGGGCCTGTAGGACAATCACGATGACAGTCGCTTTGATCCCAAGGAATGCAGACTGAACAACTGGCAGACTACCAAATGCTGCATAAAGTGAGACCAAAACAGCGATCACAATGGCCCCGGGCAGAACAAAGAGACTGCCGGCAATCAGGCCACCGCTCACACCGCGCATTTTCCAACCCGCATAGGTCGCCAGCTGCATCGCCTCGGGGCCCGGCAACAACATGCACAGCGACAAGGCCCGCAGATATGATTGTTCGTCCAGCCAGGGTCGGCGTTCAACAAGCTCTTGATGCATCAGCGAGATTTGCGCCGCTGGGCCGCCAAAAGACAGCAGACCGATGCGCCCAAACACTTGGATAAGCTCTTTCAATGTTGGCGTCATGGCTTGCGACCTGTGGGCCAGTCGTGACCTTCATCAAACCCATCGCGCGCCCAACGATACAGCGCATCGTAAAGGTTCATGCCCGCGTCGAGGTTTTCGTGATCGTCACGGAATTGGCGTGACAGTCCAACGGAAACGGCGAGCAACCCAGCCGCTTCGGGCGCCAGATCATGTCTGTTGGTGTCCGCAGCCCTGATCACACGTGCAAGTCGGTCCAAAGCGGCAGACGAGAGGCTGAATTCCTCCAGCAATGTATCAAACGTACATTTGTCGCCACGATGGGTCCAAAAGGTGTTTTCGACGTCAAAGGGGATGGCATCAAATTTCTCAGCTACGCTTTCAACCTCGTCCGGCGCAACGAACAAGAAACGGGCGTTGGGATCAATGAACCGCCGGATCAGCCAAGGGCATGCAATCCGATCGATCTTTGGCCGATGACGGGTCACCCAGACTGTTCCGCCGGCCGCCAGTGCGGGTAGGGGGGCAACAGGGATGCGCAACGCCTCTGGTAGGTCGCGCCACGCATACATCCCGCCTTCTAGATATTCGGCTGAATGGCCTTCACTGCGCAGCCACGAGACAATTCCCTGACTCAGCTTTTTGCCTTTTTGACAAATGATGACACTCGGGCGCCCCGAAAGCAGCCGAACCAGCCCGGGTATGTCGGTTGCCGGGTGCCGGATCGACCCTGGGATCAGAAACGGATCGGCTTCGAAATCTTCATCGATACAAATATCGACCAGCACTGGTGCTTGCGGCGTGCCGATCAAACGCAGCAGTTGTCTGGGAGCAATTGAGTTTGGCGATGCCATGGCATGTTTCCTTATACTGTCGGATACATGCGAAACTTGGGCTGTCGCCTCACGGGGCGTTCGCAATCTTACCCCATGGCACTTGCTACCGCGCAAGCGCCTTGGGGGTCAAGATTGGTTTGCGTCTGATCAAGCCCACTCGAGCCTTTGCCCAGTCATGCAAACTGGCAGTGTATCCTGTGGAAACTGACCAAGTTGTTCAAACAATGACACAAAATCAAATTGGTTATAAGCCTCGACCATCTTGTTGTCTTTGAACCGCGCCATGACCTGACCTGTCACTTCAAGCGGCGCGCCATTGTCTGCACGAAAGGTTTTGACATACAGAATGGCCGATACCCAATCGTCATTCTCGATGATCTTGGGCAAATCAACCTTGATTTCGCCCAGCACGTGTCGGAATGCCATGACTAGATCGCGGAAGTCATCCGCACCAACCTGCATTTCTGGGATCAACCCCTCGGCCATTGTTTCGGGCGCGAAGAACTGATCGATTGCGTCAGTATTCCCGTTTTCCCAAACCTCGGAATACCATGTTTTGAGTATGTCTGAATTTGCCATCCCGGCTCTCCTGTCTGTCCGGTCAGACGTTGGCAAAAAGGGATGAACAAACCCTGAATATGTACAGGGAACGCTAAAAACGCAGACAAAATTGCAAGAAAATGCAGGTTTCTGTTGCCAGGTACCTGCGAACCCCGCCTTACACAGCTAGGCGCAAGGGCTTAAGTTTCGGTCTTGCTACTGCTTACGCAGCAACTGCAACCGGAGCACGATTGTCATTTGCAATTGTACTGTTTTCGCCGGTAACGGTGGCAGACAGCCGAGACAAAGCTAACCCCTTTAGACGTTCGTCGATCCTATTTCGGCCCCCCGATTCTGACGAAATCCCCAAATGAAGGATATCTCCAGAAGATATATGGTGGAGCCGCCGGGTACCGCCCCCGGGTCCGATCCGCTTATTACGAGCGCGTTTATGTCCATAGTCCCGAAGGACAAGACTTATATAGGTGAGGTTCCGACCGGATGCAAACTCAGATTACATCCGCTCGATCTTAGCAGTTACAATATGTTACGGTGTTTTATTGATGTTCGCTGCAATCAGCCAAACAGCCAGAACCAGTTCGATTCCACCAAATGTTACGGCCTTGGCCAAGGGGGGATGGTCGACAAACACAGACACGAACCGCCCCAACGCCGCCCCGGCATAGACCACACCAAGCATGGCATAGGCCATCGGAGCGTTCAGCCACAGGACAGCTATGCCCGTGACGACAAACAACCCACCGACCGAGGCGCGCATCTCGCTTAGACCCATTGTACTATTGGTGGGTGCTAGATCTAGCGACGCCGCCGTCCAGGCGGGCGCCAGAAATCCAAACAATCCAAAACCGATGGTCAGTACGGCGGCGATGACATTCAGTGTTGTGACCATAAACGGACCTTTCCCGTATCAGGCCGCGTATGCGGCGTCGAAGAATTCACGCTCAAGCTCGATCGCGCGGTGGAACAGCTGTGTGACCTCGGCCTGAGCGCTGGTATTCAGCGTGGGCCAGACCTTGTCGAGCTGACTTCGAAGGTGGTCCACAACGCTCTCGAACCCGTCGCCCGCATGTAGCGTGATCCATTCGGCGAACCAGAACGGAAGTTCATCTTTCGGAGGGTTTTCCGGGCTGGCCCAGGTCAGATACACCCATTCGGCCACCACAAGGACAGCCAGCATGTTCTCATATCGACCTGATGTTGCGGCCTCGGCCATCAGGTCTTGAAATGCGCGGGTGGCCGGGGCGGCATCATTGCTGGGTTCGGTGCCCAAGGCCTCCATCGCGCGCAGGAAATAGGTATTTTCGGGGCCGGTGATGACCGCCAGAAATTGCGCTGTAGGGACACTGTCGGCCAAACTCGGGGCATGGGCGATGGCGCTGGCCAGCAGGCGCACAAAGCCGTCCACGAATTGATAATCCTGCTCCAGATACCAGCGCATCTTATGTTCGGGCAGGGTGCCGTCGGCCAATTCACGCGTGAAGGCGTGCGTGGTTGCGGCCTGCCAATCGGCGGATTTGCCTTGACGCAGCATATCTGTCGGGCGCGTGCTGTCTTGCATATGGAAGCTCCAAGAAATGTCCGCGGCAGACAAAGCGTGTTTGAGTTCCAAGTGCAAGGTCACCCGAGCGTAGACCAGAGCCCCAACACACCAACCAAAATTAGGCTGAACGCCCAGATCAGTTCGAGATTGAACCAGGTGCGCGACAGAAACTGCAGGCCCAACCAGCGATAAACGGCATAGGCGAGAAGACCCCCGCCCAAGATCATCGCAGCTGTATGGATGGCTGCAACCGCCAGTACCAGAAGGCCATTTGTGGCCATAATCTCGGATACGGCGCGATGGCCCGCGTCCAACTCATCAAGCCCGCACAGTCCGAGGTAGATCGGCACCAGCATCAGGGCGGCCCCGTGCGCCAATGCCACCAGAAAGGACCACAAAGCCAGCTTGCTGGGTGGAATACGCGATAACATCCGCGGATGGCGGCGCGTGATGGCGATGTAGAGACCCATGGCAATGACAATTAGCGCGGCGCCGATGCGGATTTCTTTTTGGTAATCCACCAATACCGCCATCAGCGCGAAGGGTAAAAGCACTCCCAGCATGGCCACGAAATGCCCGCCCGCCAAAGCTGCCAGCGCGCGCCACAGTGCCGATTGCCGTTGCTCCATCAATGCGGAAGATACCGCCAGCGGCCATCCCATACCGGGGTTCAACCCGTGATAAGCACCGCTGAGTACAACGGCCAGCCAAAGGCCAGCCGTTGATGTCATCAACCACTCCAAATCAGACGGAGGGGTAGCAGAAGCTGTCCGTTGAACAGTCGCCACCTTCCAGACGGATCTGATGGGCGCGATACCCGGCAGGGAAATCGACCCAGAATTTCGGATCCAGTGTAAGGCCTCCGTTCTCACCGACATCCGCCTTGACCATGGCGGCGCCGCGTTCACCGGGATAGAATTGATCATCCCAGGTGGAATACAGCGAATTGGTCCAGTAGACACGTTTGCCGTCACGGCTGATTTCGACCATTTGGGGACCATAGCCAAAGTCCTGCCCGTTCGGGTGTTTGGTCTTTTTGACAATCCCGCCGACCTCGACCTTACCGGCCAATTTCGGGTTCATCGGGTCCGAAACATCGTATTGATGCATCTCACCCGTGCCCCAGCAGGCAACGTACAGATATTTGTCATCCAGGCTGAGGTCGATATCCGTGACCAGCGGAGGCACCGCCGAGAACCCTTTAAGCAACTCGGGCAGGTCGTCCGGGTCTGCCGGCTGCGGGTCGATCGTGATGGTTTTCTTGGCCTCGAACGTGCCATCGTCGTTGCGCCACCATGTAAAAATCGCGCCTTGCAGGTTGGTCGTGTCCACAACCACGCCACAGAACCCATATTGCTTGACCGGATCATGCGCAGGGCGAATTTCCAGCGCCATCTGGTGGTTTTCCCCCAAATCAATGGTCTGGATGTTTGTCCGGTTGCGCAGGTTCCAGAAATGGATGCTGTGTCCGTATTTGTTCGACAGCAAATCCTCGGCCACGATCCCGTTTTCGAATTGCGGGGGCAGACCCCATTCGGAACTGACCATGTAATCGCGCGGCAGATTCCACCAGAAATCATAGTGTTTGTCCTGCACGCCGCGTTCGATTTCATAGCGTCCGATGATATCGAAGGTCTCGCAGTCCATGATGAAAATGCCCGGAGGGCCGTCTGTACCGTCTTCACCCGCACCGCCCAAGGTGCTGACATAGATGCCTTCGGGGCCGCAATGGATCGTATGGGGGCGGGAATACCCTGTCTTTGCAAAGACTTCTTCGGGTTCGATAATCTTGTGAATCTTCGCTTCCAGCGGGTTCTTCACATCGATGATGTAGATCCGGCTGGATCGAATGCCGGGAATGATCAAATACCGACGCTCGAGGAAGGCATGGCCACTAAGCGGCGACAGGGAAGACGAACAGGCATTCCATCCGAAATGGTGAAACTCATCGCCCTTTTCCGGCATAATCACCTGATGCACGATTTTGCCAAAGTCGTCCGATGTCGGATCGACATTCACAACCGCCAGCCCATCAGGTTGCGAAAAATCAGGACTGAGCATCAGCGTGAAAGCAAGCGTCTCAGTCGGGCCCTCCATTGCCAGTTTGGCTGATGGATAAAAGGTAGGGTCCGGTCTTTGGTTCATAACGTCCTCCCGTAAGCAATTGATATTCAATTTTATTGAGAGTTCCGGTCTTGATGCCGGATGACATCCTTCTAACTGCTCGTGTGTCCTTGTGCCTGTTTCTCTGCCTCGAATTCGGGCCTGATGTGGGATCAGGCGGGTTTGCGTCGCCGTTCGGCCACATCATGGGCTAGCAGACGTGTGTAGGATTCAAGATCGACCAAAGTATTGTCTACAGTCTCGGCGTCCCGCGCCTCAAGCGCGTCAGCGATTTTCTCATGGAACAGAATGATTTCTTCGCGGGAACGCGCAGTGAAGGTGATCATGTTCATCAAGGGCTGCATCGCTTCGACTGCGCCGGCCAGTTGGTAGGACAAAACCGGGTTGCCTGCGCCATCGACTAACGCGCGATGAAAGGCCACATCTGATGCGCAGAAAGCCTCATCCGTCAGCCCGGGTTGAGATTGGCGAAAAATCTCGGCGCGCATAGTGGCCAGTTGATCCGCCGTGCGCCGTTCCGCCGACATCGGCGCGCAGGCCCGCTCCAGCGCATACCGCGCCTCGCAAGCTGTGTCGAAGGTCACCGCATTCATCGACAACAACAGCGTCGAGGTTGTGATTTGCTGCGAATACGCGTCCTGAAAGCTGAGGCGATTGACAAACGCACCCCCGGAAGCGCCGCGTTGCGTCCGTATCAATGATTGCGCTGCCAGCCGCTTCAAGGCTTCGCGTACAGTAGGGCGCGAAACCTGAAACTGATCCGACAATTCGGTCTCAGACGGCAACCGCTCATCAACGATCAACTCTCCGGACACAATGGCATCACGGATGGCCTGTGCAATCTGGGCGGACAGGTCAGCAGGTTTTTGAGGGTCGATTTTCATGTTTCGGCAACCGTGGATCAATTTTTATTTGTCTGACATTTAAAAGTCTGACATTTGAAAAGCAAG
The DNA here is from genome assembly GCF_947489545.1 of uncultured Ruegeria sp. Classification (NCBI taxonomy): domain Bacteria; kingdom Pseudomonadati; phylum Pseudomonadota; class Alphaproteobacteria; order Rhodobacterales; family Roseobacteraceae; genus Ruegeria; species uncultured Ruegeria sp. The sequence continues at coordinate 68,581 of NZ_CANLDZ010000005.1, forward strand.
AGATGAGTCGGGAGGGACACGTGAGTCGCGCAATGCTTCGCAGCGGTTTATGGCTGGGCTTTTACGCCATGATCCTTTGGTCATGGTGGATCATGTTCTCGATGAACCGGGACATGGATCTGGATTGGATCGGGCGCCCGGGCCCGATGGGCGAGGCGATGCGTGCCATGGACCCACGCATGGACATGTACATGCCCATGGCCGAGTTTGGCCCGTTGTTCTGGATGTGGGCGATCATGATGGCAGCGATGATGTTGCCGACGCTGGTACCCACCTTGCGCAGCTATGAAGACCTGATCCGTAGCGCTGACGGGTCGCGCAGCGGGTGGTTGGGCGTATTGACCGGCTATTTCGTGGTGTGGGTTGGATTTGCCGCCCTGATCACAGGTATTCAGCTTGTATTGCTGTTTGGCGGCGTTGTGGACATGCTTGGCATAGCTAAATCCAACTGGATCGCAGGCGGATTGCTGATTGCTGTTGGCGCTTTCCAGTTCACCCGTGCGAAAGAGGTTTGTCATGGCGTGTGCCACGCCCCGATGACCTATTTCCTGGGCCACTGGAAACCCGGTTTTACAGGCGGCCTGCGCATGGGCCTTGGATTGGGCGCGTTCTGTGTCGGCTGTTGCTGGGGCTTTATGGCGCTTGGTTTCGTTGGCGGCGTCATGAGCCTATTGTGGATGGGGCTGGCGACCTTGTTCATGGTTTTGGAAAAACTTCCTCAGATCGGTCATGTCGTGACCCGACCGATGGGGTTTCTACTAATAGCAGGCGGCGCCGCACTGCTGATCTATCCCATTGTATACGGAGGATAAGCCTATGGCCAAAAACAGAAAACCAGAAGCCGACAGGTTGCCTATCAGTCAACGGATCGACAGCCGCATGCCTAACCCCAAGCGGCGCGAGATGAGCCCGACGGAATGGGCCATTAAAGGTGAGTTGATCCTGAACTGTTCCTGCGATGTGTTTTGTCCCTGTGTTGTATCCCTGGGCGCGCATCCCCCGACCGAAGGGCATTGCCACGCCTGGATGGGTGTGATCATCGATGAAGGCCATTTCGAAGGTGAGGATCTGTCGGGTCTGAACGTCGGTCTGTTGGTCGATATTCCCGGGCGCATGGGTGAGGGACAGTGGAAAGTTGCGGCCTATGTGGACGAACGCGCCAGCGGCAAAGCGTACAATGGTCTGCTGCAAATCTTCAGTGGTCAGGCGGGGGGAACCACGGGTCTGTTCACCATGCTGGTCAGCGAGATCATCGGAGCCGAACGTGCCCCGGTTCAGATTGAGCGAGACGGTAACAAGCGTCGGATCGCCATTGGGCGCAAGATTCAGGGCGAGATCGAGATGCTGGCGGGCCAGGACCCGGAGCACCCGGTCGTGGTGTCGAACTCAAAATATTGGATGGGTCCGGACATCATTGTGGCTCGTGGGACCAAGTCGCGGGTGCGCGACTATGGCCGCATCTGGGACTTTGGCGGTAAATCCGCCGAAATTTGCCCCATCGACTGGCATGGACCAAAGTGATGATCACCGGTGCCTATGCCCGTGAAATGGCGCGTTATAATACGTGGCAAAACAATCAGTTGGCAGAGTTCTTTGAAGGTCTGACCCAAGAAGAATTGACGCGCGAACGTGGGGCTTTTTTCGGGTCGATCCTGGGAACGGCAAACCACCTGCTCTGGGGCGACTGGATCTGGATGTCGCGCTTTGACAAGGGCGAAGGCCCAAATTGCGGAATACCGGAAAGCACCGCGATCTGCGCGGATCTGAGCGAATGGCTGCCCCTTCGGAATAGCATGGACGCGCGCATAACAGACTGGGCCAAGAGCCTGGGAGATGGCTCTTTAACGGGTGAGTTCACGTGGTTTTCAGCCGCGAAACAAGACGATGTTACGGTGCCTTACGCCCGAAGCATCATCCATTTCTTCAATCACCAGACCCATCACCGGGGACAAATCCACAAAATGCTGACTGAAACCGGCTCGGCCGCGCCTGTCAGCGATCTTGTCTTTATGCCACAGGAGGTGTGAATGCCGCAAATTTCCTTGTCCCGCCGCTTGCGGCGAACACCATTTTCAGATGGCGTCGAAGCTGCGGGCGTGAAGGCGTATACGGTTTATAACCACATGTTATTGCCCACGGTTTTCGAAAGCGTGCAGGCTGATTATCGGCACCTGAAGGAACATGTTCAGGTTTGGGATGTTTCCTGCGAACGTCAGGTCGAACTGCGAGGGCCCGACGCGGCACGGTTGATGCAGATGCTGACGCCCCGGGATTTGCGCGGCATGCTGCCGGGCCAGTGCTTTTACGTGCCTATTGTCGATGAAACCGGCGGCATGTTGAACGATCCGGTGGCTGTGAAACTGTCCGAAGATCGCTGGTGGGTTTCTATTGCCGACAGCGATTTGTTGCTGTGGGTCAAGGGCTTGGCCAACGGGTATCGTCTGGACGTGCTGGTGGATGAGCCGGACGTTTCACCTCTGGCAATTCAAGGACCAAAGGCCGACGAACTCATGGCACGGATCTTTGGCGACCGGGTGCGGGACATTCGGTTCTTCAAATTTGACATGTTCCAGTTCGAAGGCAGGGATCTGGCGGTTGCACGCTCAGGCTATTCAAAGCAGGGCGGTTTTGAGATCTATGTCGAAGGCAGAGATATCGGCATGCCTTTGTGGAATGCGCTGTTTGCTGCGGGTGGGGACCTGCAAGTGCGCGCCGGATGTCCGAATTTGATCGAGCGGATCGAAGGTGGCTTGTTGTCTTACGGCAACGACATGACCGACGACAACACTCCGCATGAATGTGGGTTAGGCAAGTTCTGCAACACCCATACGGCGATTGGTTGCATCGGACGAGACGCCTTGCTGCGCGTGGCCAAGGAAGGACCAGTTCAGCAAATTCGGCCGATCGCGATTGAAGGGGATGTTGTGCCGCCATGTGATGGCCCCTGGCCGGTATATGCAAGTGGCAAACGGGTGGGGCAGGTGACCTCTTCGGCCTGGTCCCCAGATTTCGAAACAAACGTTTCGATTGGTATGCTGAGGTTGAGCCACTGGGACGCTGGAACAGGTGTGGAGGTCGAGACACCTGACGGCATGCGCCGCGCAACGGTGCAAGAGAGGTTCTGGATTTAATGGGTGTTGGGGCTCTGCCCGCGTTGCTACGCAACTCCCCCGGGATATTTTTGGCCAGATGAAGTGTGAATCCGGTCGCGAAACAACGAAAGGAAGCTTTGGATGTTCAATGCATTGGTGATGGAAAAGGATGAGGAAAGCGGCCTGGCGAGCGCGTCGGTCCAGCAGCTTTCTTTGGATGCGCTGCCACATGGCGACGTGACTGTGGCCGTCGAGTATTCCACTGTGAACTACAAAGACGGTTTGTGCATGTCGCCCAAGGGCGGCGGGTTGGTGCGATCTTATCCGCATGTGCCCGGCATCGATTATGCCGGTACGGTCGAGGCGTCCTCGGATGATCGCTACAAGCCGGGTGACAAGGTTGTTCTGACCGGTTGGCGCGTGGGTGAGGCGCATTGGGGTGGCTATTCCCAGAAAGCCAACGCATTGGCGGACTGGCTGGTGCCCTTGCCCGATGGTCTGGATACGCGTCAGGCTATGGCGGTGGGAACCGCTGGTTTCACCGCGATGCTGGCCGTGATGGCCTTGGAAGATCATGGCATGACACCGGAGCACGGACCCGTGTTGGTGACTGGTGCCGCAGGTGGCGTTGGATCGGTTGCGACGGCCATTCTGGGTCATCTGGGCTATGAGGTTGCGGCCGTGACTGGCCGTCCGGTAACCGGAGATTACCTGAGATCCCTGGGGGCTACGACTATTGTTCCGCGTGATGAGCTGAATGAGACCACCAAACGCCCGCTTGAAAGCGAAAACTGGGCGGGCTGCGTTGATGCGGTTGGTGGCGAAATGCTGGCGCGTGTGTTGGGGCAAATGAAATACGGTGCCTCTGTTGCCGCGGTTGGTCTGGCGGGTGGCGCGGCATTGCCTGCAACCGTGATTCCGTTCCTGTTGCGAGGGGTGAACCTGCTGGGCATCGACAGCGTTATGCAGCCTTATGACAACCGCGTCCGGGCCTGGCAGCGGGTTGCCACGGATTTGCCCATGGACAAGCTGGAAGCAATGGTTCACCCGGCCGCTTTGTCCGATCTTCCCCAACTGGGCGCAGACATTCTGAAAGGTCAGGTCAAGGGCCGTGTGGTTGTTGATGTGAACGCCTGACGGCAAAAGACATTTCCAAGCCGGCTGACCCACAGGTTGGCCGGTTTTCTGATTGAGATGTTGATGAAAAATGGCCGAAACGACTCTGGCCATTGGTACAATTCCTGATCATGATTGCTATACATCCCAATTGTGATGGCTTAAGACCCATCCAAACATCACCTGAAGACGGGGAGTGAGCAGCATGTCTGACGACTTTGAACTGGACACCGATGATTTGAAACGCCGCATGGACGGCGCTATGGCGAACCTCAGAACCGAATTTGCGTCGCTGCGGACAGGTCGGGCGTCGGCCTCGATGCTCGAACCTGTGATGGTGGACGCTTATGGCGCGATGACACCGATCAACCAAGTGGGCACAGTGAACGTTCCTGAACCGCGCATGGTCACGGTAAATGTCTGGGACAAGGGCCTTGTCGGCAAAGTGGAAAAAGCGATCCGCGAAAGCGGGTTAGGGATCAATCCTCAGCTGAATGGCACGATCATCATGCTGCCGATCCCGGAATTGAACGAAGAACGCCGCCGCGAACTGACCAAGGTGGCCGGGCAATATGCAGAAAGCGCGCGTGTCTCCGTCCGCAACGTCCGCCGTGACGGCATGGATCAGATCAAGAAGGCCAAAGCCGACGGCATGTCCGAGGATGATCAGAAGTTCTGGGAAAGCGAAGTTCAAGACCTGACGGACGAGATGATCAAGGCCGTCGATGCTGCGCTTGAGAACAAGCAGTCCGAAATCATGCAGGTCTGAACCGACAAAATGCCTAAAGATCCCCAACCCGAACTGTGTGCCGGCCCGCGCCATGTCGCCATCATCATGGATGGCAACGGCCGTTGGGCACAGGCACGCGGACGGCCAAGGCTGTTTGGTCACCATGCAGGTGCGCGGCGCGTGCGCGAAGTGGTCGAAGCCTGCCCGGGATTGGGCATCAAATATCTGACAGTGTTTGCCTTTTCGACAGAAAACTGGAAACGGACGCAGGTCGAAGTCGCCGGATTGATGAGCCTGTTTCGGCGCTACATCATCAAGGAAACCACTACGCTGGCGGAAAACGGCATTCGCGTGCGTTTCATTGGGGATCGGGTGCGGCTGGATGCCAAGCTGACCGATTTGATGGATACGCTGGAAGAGGAAACAAAAGGTAACGATCTGGTTCATCTGACCGTAGCGCTGAACTATGGCGGCCGGGATGAAGTGGCGCGGGCGACCAAGCGTCTGGCCCTGGACGTGGCCGAAGGCCGGTTGCGGCCCGAGGATGTAGATCAGGAAACGCTGCCAAAATACCTGGATACTCGTGTTCTGCCGGACCCGGACCTGGTGATCCGGACCAGTGGCGAAGCCCGGATTTCCAACTTTCTGCTCTGGCAATCGGCGTATTCGGAATACGAATTCATCGACACGCTCTGGCCCGATTTCTCTGCTGATGAGTTGGAACGCCTGTGCCGCAATTACGGGTCGCGCGAACGGCGGTTTGGAGCGGTTCCGGCATGAGTGACGGCCGATGGTCTGATCTGACCACGCGGGTTCTATCTGCGATCGTTCTGGTTGCGATTGGCTCGGTCGAGGTTTGGCTGGGGGGGATCTGGTTCGAGACCTTCATCGCCGCCGCATGTGGTCTTATGACCTGGGAACTGGTCCGCATGATCGAGCCACAGCGGGCAGGCGTGGCTGTGCAATTGGGCATTCTGACCGGGGTTGCGGTCATTCTAAGCTATCACTTGCCGCCCTTGTACAAAGTGCCGTTTCTGCTGGCTCCGGCGCTGGTTGGGGCAGGGCAGGTCAGCCAGTCCCGCGGATTGTACGCGGTGTTTGCCATCTGGATCGCTGCCGCAGGCTTGGGGTTCATATCCATTCGCGAAAACATGGGCTTTGGCTGGATGATATGGTTGATCACAGTTGTCGTGGCCACGGATGTTGCCGGCTATTTCGTTGGCAAAGCCATTGGTGGCCCTAAATTCTGGCCCAAGGTCAGTCCGAAGAAAACCTGGTCCGGCACTGCCGGAGGGTGGGTTGCGGCGGCAATTGTCGGGATAGTGTTCGCCCAATATGGCGGGTTTGGTGTGGCCTTCGTCCTGATCTCGGTTCTGGCGTCGATGGCCAGCCAGGCGGGTGACATTGTCGAAAGCGCTGCGAAGCGCAAATTCGGGGTCAAGGACAGTTCCAACCTGATCCCAGGTCATGGCGGGTTTCTGGATCGTTTCGACGGTATGATGGGGGCGTCCTTGTTTGTTCTCATTGCCGGATTGATCTACGCACCCGGAGCCATGTGATGCGGAAAGTTTCGATCTTTGGTGCAACCGGCTCGATCGGTCAGAACACGATTGACCTGATTGCGCGAAACCCAGACGCCTATGATGTCGTCGCCCTGACAGGCGGGGCGAATATCGCGCAGCTGGCGACAGATGCCCGCAAGTTGGGCGCTGATCTCGCGGTTACGGCCCATGAAGACCGCTTGCAAGACCTGAAAGATGCGCTGCAAGGCAGCGGGGTCGAGGTTGCAGCAGGTGAGACTGCCATTGCCGAGGCCGCAGCACGGCCGGCCGATTGGGTAATGTCGGCGATTGTGGGTGCGGCTGGCCTGGCACCGGGGCTCCAGGCGTTGAAGCAAGGGGCCGCGCTGGCGCTGGCAAACAAAGAAACGCTTGTTTGTGCTGGTGCGTTGGTCTTGGACACGGCGCGCGCGCATGACGCGCGTATCCTGCCGGTAGACAGCGAGCATTCGGCTGTGTTTCAGGCTTTAGCTGGCGAAGATATGGACGCAGTTGAGCGGGTGATTATCACCGCCAGTGGTGGTGCCTTTCGGGATTGGCCGCTGCCGGAACTGGCCAAAGCCACTGTCGCGCAGGCGTCCAACCACCCAAATTGGAATATGGGTCAGCGCATCACGATCGACAGTGCATCTATGTTCAACAAGGCCTTGGAGGTCATAGAGACCCGAGAGTTCTTTGGCATTGCCCCGGATCAGATCGAAGTTCTGGTGCATCCGGAATCCATTGTACACGCGATGGTGGGGTTTCACGATGGGGCGGTGATGGCCCATTTGGGCGCGCCGGATATGCGCCATGCCATCGGATATGCATTGCATTGGCCGGAACGACAGGCTCTGCCGGTGCAACGGCTGGATCTGGCAAAGCTGGGGCAGTTGCGCTTTAGCGATCCGGATCTGGCGCGGTATCCGGCGCTGAAATTGGCGCGCGACGTCATGGCGCGCGGCGGGTTGTCTGGCGCCGTGTTCAACGCCGCCAAAGAACGCGCCCTGGACCTTTTCATCGCACACCGGATCGGATTCCTGAATATGGCCGAGGTCGTGGACGCGGTTCTAGAGCGGTTCGAGGCAACGGATGGCCTTATTGATGCCCCTATGACACTTGATAACGTGTGGAAAACAGACCATCTGGCACGTCAATGGGTTGATGATGCCGTGATCAAACGAGCAGGATAAAATTTTGGACGTACTTTCTCTGATCCCACAGTTTGGCAACTTGCTTTGGACCATTGTGGCCTTCGTGATCGCTTTGTCGGTGATTGTCGCTGTTCATGAATACGGCCACTACATCGTTGGACGGTGGTCTGGCATCCATGCCGAGGTGTTTTCCATTGGGTTTGGTCCCGTCCTATGGAGCCGCATGGATAAGCGCGGCACGCGATGGCAGATCGCTCTGTTACCCTTCGGCGGATATGTCAAATTTCTTGGGGATGCCAATGCCGCTTCGGGCAAAGACGAAGAGGCGATGGAAGAGATCACCGAACAAAGCCCGGAAGAGCTGCGCCGCACGATGCATGGCGCGCCCCTTTGGGCCCGTACGGCGACAGTCGCAGCAGGACCGGTGTTTAACTTCGTCATGTCGATCCTTGTGTTTGGGATGATTTTCTGGTCGCAGGGCGTGTCGCGTGAACCGCTGACCGTCGGCAGTCTTCAGCCCTTGCCAGGAACAGAGCAAGGGTTACAGGAAGGCGATGAAATCGTTGCGATCGCTGGCATTCCGACACCGGATTTTGACGAAGAGGGCGCCTGGGGCGATTTCACGGACTCGCTGCCAGTGGAGCCCATTCTGGACTACACCGTTATCCGCGACGGCCAGACGATTGACGTTGCCGCTCCCTGGTTGTTCCCACCCTTGATCCGTCAAGTGACCCCCCGCAGCGCGGCCATGGATATCCAGCTGGCGCAAGGGGATGTGATTACCTCTGTAAACGGAGAGCCAATCTTTGCTTTTGAGCAGCTCAAAGAATTTGTCGAAGGCTCGGACGGACGGGTTTTGTTGCTGAACGTTTGGCGAGACGGGGCTGATCTAGAGTTTGCGCTTGCACCGCGCCGGACGGATGAGCCGCAGCCAGATGGTGGGTTCATAACGCATTGGCGCATCGGGATTGTAGGCGGCATGATGCTGGAGGCTGCGACCGAGCCTGCGGGAGTGTTGGAGTCGCTGTCGGGCGGCGTACAACAGACGATAAGGATCATCGAAGGGTCGCTATCGGGGATATGGCATATGGTGACAGGGGCGATCAGCACCTGCAACATATCCGGCCCGATTGGTATCGCCGAAACATCGGGTGCAATGGCCAGTCAGGGCGCACAGAACTTCATCTTCTTCATTGCCGTGTTGTCGACGGCCGTCGGTCTGTTGAATCTGTTTCCGATCCCCGCCTTGGATGGCGGACATCTGGTGTTTTACGCGTACGAGGCCGTTGCCGGTAAACCACCCAGCGACAAGGCGCTGCGGGTGCTTATGGGTGTCGGCATCACGCTGATTCTTAGCCTGATGTTGTTTTCTTTGACCAACGACTTGTTTTGCTGATTGAGGCGCGTGCGGCACATAAATGCCGCACTATTGCCGCATTCCTCGGCTATCGAAACGCCGCTGGTTGAGGGCCTACTATGACAAATACGATGCACAAATCCTATCAGAGCCTGAGTTTCCTGTTCATGCTGAACTGGGACATGCTTTTGAGCTTCGCCGTCACTGCATTGGCTTTGGTTTGTGGCGCATACCTGGCTGGGATGTGATTCTTCACTCTCGTATCGATAGAACGCCGAACTGACCAATAACTCGGTGCGCATTTTGGCCTTTTGACAAGACCAACTATTCCCGCTACTCAGCATTAAATTCTTGAATTGCTGGGTAGAGAACAAAAATGACCAAAGGGCGTGGCGCGGGAACATCCTGCGGGGGGCAAAAGCCAACAAACAAGATTTTGTGGCGAACGCTAACGTTTTTTTTCCTGTTTGCAGCAGCAAGTTTACTGGCTTTGCCGCAAGATGCGCGGGCGCAGAACTTCACCATCAATTCTTTTGATGTTGACGGCAACCGCCGCATCGAAACCGGAACAATCATAGCGCGAACGGGTATTGAGCCCGGACAGACTGTGACAGCCGGACAGCTGAACGACGCCTATCAGCGTTTGCTTGACAGTGGTGTTTTTGAAACAGTCGAACTGACACCACGCGGCAGCACGCTGGTGATCGAAGTTCAGGAATACCCGACGATCAACCAGATCAGCATCGAGGGGAACCGCCGCGTAAAAGATGACGTTTTGATTGAAGTCATCTCGTCCCAGCCCCGTCGCGTATTTACACCCCAGGTTGCCGAAGCGGATGCCGATTTGATTGCCGAGGTCTATTCGGCGCAGGGCCGCGTATCGGCAACCGTTATCCCGCGCATCATCCGACGCAGCGACAATCGCGTGGATCTGGTTTTCGAAGTCGCCGAAGGCACAACCATCGAGGTTGAGCGCGTTAGTTTTGTGGGCAACCGCGCTTATTCTGATCGCCGCCTGCGCCGCGTTCTTGAAACCAAGCAGGCAACTTTCCTGCGGACTTTCTTCCGGAGTGACACATTTATTGGCGACCGGATTGAATTTGATAAACAGGTCCTTCGCGATTTCTACCTGTCACGCGGATATATCGATTTTCGTGTGAACAGTGCCAACGTTGAATTCACCCGCGAGCGGGACGCATTTTTCCTGGTCATGAACATCACCGAAGGCCAGAAGTTCTCGTTCGGGCAGATCAGCACTGTCAGCGAAATTCCGGGTGTTGACGCAGCGGACTATCAAAACGCGCTGAAGATCAAGCCGGGCGTCACTTACTCGCCGACGCTGATCGAGAACTCGATCGCCCGTCAGGAGCGTTTGGGTGTCAAACAAGGTGTCGATTTTCTGCGTGTCGAGCCGCGCGTAACACGCAATCCTCGCGATCTGACGCTGGATGTTCAGTTTGTTCTAACCAAAGGACCGCGCGTCTTTGTCGAGCGGATCGATATTGAGGGCAACACGACCACGCTTGACCGTGTGATCCGCCGTCAATTCGACACCGTCGAAGGTGACCCGTTCAATCCGCGCGAAATTCGTCAGGCCGCAGAACGCATCAATGCACTGGGCTTCTTTTCCACCGCCAACGTCGAACCGCGTGAGGGGTCAACGCCCAGCCAGGTCATCCTGGATGTGGATGTCGAAGAACAACCAACCGGGTCACTGAGCCTTGGCGGTAGCTTCTCAGCCTCGGATGGTTTCGGTTTGGCCATTGGTCTGAACGAAGCCAACTTCCTTGGACGTGGTCAAAACCTTGGCGTTTCACTTTCGACAGCCCAAGACTCCGAGCAATATACCATCGACTTCACCGAACCTTACCTATTGGGCCGCAAACTGCGCTTTGATCTTGGGTTGGGTCTGGCCACGACGAACTCGAGCTTTGCCAGCTATGACACCAAACGGATATTCTTTAATCCGCAGCTTAGCTACGCGATTGGCGAATTGTCAGCGGTCCGTTTGCGGTATGGCTGGGAAAACAGCGAGATGAGCCAGCAGGACGACGAAATCAACGGCGCGGTTATTTCTTCGGAAATTGATCAGGGGAAGCGGACCTCTAGCTCGTTGGGTCTGTCCTATGTGTATGACAGCCGCATCGGAGGCCTGAATCCAAACGCAGGCGTTTTGTTCGAGGTTGGAGTTGATGCTGCTGGACTTGGCGGCGACAATAAATTCGTCAAAACCACTGCGCGCGGTATCGCTCAGACAAAAGTGCTAAGCGAAGAAGTGACCCTGCGGGCGTCATTGGAGCTTGGCGCCCTTCATTGGAGCGGCAACGACTTCAGCCGCACCATTGACCGTTTCGTTCTGGGACCGAATACGTTCCGAGGGTTTGAGCCTGCGGGTCTGGGTCCGCGTGATTTGTCCAATGGGCAGGACGATGCCATCGGCGGCAACTACTACTGGGTTGCGCGTTTTGAGACGGATTTCCCTCTGGGTCTGCCCGAGGAACTGGGATTGCGGGGCGGTCTGTTCTACGATGTGGGCAACCTGTACAACATCGACAATGTGAACACTGCAGGGGCCGATATTGTTGGTGCAGACGGGGCTATTCGTCACGTCATTGGCATTTCGGTCTTGTGGGATACACCGTTCGGCCCGCTGCGCTTCAACTTTTCGAAGGCACTAAAGAAAGAAGACTTCGACAAGGAACAGAATTTTGACCTGACCATTCAGGCCAGGTTCTGATTTGCTATGTTGAGTGTCTTTTGGACGCAAAGACAGGGCCCGCTTCGGGCCCTGTGTGTTTTCTTGACCTTTCTTCTGGCTCCACCAACCTTTGCTCAGCAGCTTGAACTGGGGGTACCCCAGCCGGTCGTGTTGACGATTTCCAGCGACAGGTTGTTTTCTGATTCTGCATATGGGCAACGGGTCATGGATGAGATCGAACAAGAAAGCGCGTTGCTGGCTGAAGAAAACGAACGGATCGTCGCTGAGTTGAGCAAAGAAGAAAAAGACCTGACGGAAAAGCGCGCAAGTCTCGAAGCAGATGAATTCCGCCCATTGGCCGAAGCCTTTGACAGGAAGGTCCAGTCCCACCGCGAAGGGCAGAGGGCCAAACTAGATACGTTGGCCAGGCGTAGCGAAGAGAACCGGCAGAGCTTTTTTCAACTGGCACGCCCGGTTCTGATTGACCTGTTACGTGAAACCGGTGCCTCGATGATCCTTGAGCGTTCGAATGTCTTTCTGAGTTCGGATACATCTGACATTACCGATGCCGCAATTGCCCGCATTGACGCAACAATCGGCGATGGCACCGGGCTGCAGGACGGCACCGGCGAATAGGTTTGCTTGCCCTCTGGTTCTGGTATTGCTAACCACGCGGGCAACAAGACATCCAGAACGGGACATCTGCACTATGACCACGGAAACCAAAAGCGCCGACATTCAGCTGATTCAGCGGATATTGCCGCATCGCTACCCGTTTTTGCTGGTCGACAAGGTTGTAGATATCACCGGCTATCAATCCGCCATCGGCATCAAGAATGTCACCATGAATGAACCCCATTTCCAGGGTCACTTTCCCGGTACGCCAATCATGCCAGGCGTCACCATTGTCGAGGCAATGGCCCAGACCGCAGGCGTGATGTTGGGTGTTGGCATGGACGTCATCGACACCGAACTGCTGATCTACTTCATGAGCATCGACAAGTGCAAATTCCGCCGCAAGGTGGTGCCCGGGGACGTTCTTGAGATGCATGTGGAAACCCTGCGCGGCAAAAAAGGCGGCAAGCTGTTCAAGTTCAGCGGTCGCGCGACCGTAGACGGTGAAGTGGCGGCCGAAGCCGAGTTTTCGGCCTATGTCGACTGGGAGATGGAAAAGACGGCATGAGCGGCATTCACCCAAGCGCAATCATCGAAGACGGCGCAAAAATCGGGCAGGATTGTGTGATCGGTCCGTTCTGTTACGTGGGCGCACGGGTCAAGCTGGGTGACCGGGTCGAGCTTAAATCCCATGTGGTTGTGACCGGAGATACATCGGTCGGCGAAGACTCGGTGATCTTCAATTTCTCGGTCATTGGTGAGATCCCACAGGACCTAAAATTCGGCGGCGAGGACACGCGCCTGGAGATTGGCAAACGCAATCGCATTCGCGAGCATGTCACAGTGAACACTGGTACAGATGGTGGTGGAGGCGTTACGCGGATCGGCGACGATTGCCTTTTGATGGCGGGGGTCCACGTGGCGCATGATGTACAGATGGGCGACCGCGTCATCATGGTGAACAATGCGGGTGCCGCAGGGCACTGCATCATCGAAGACGATGTGATCATCGGCGGTATTTCGGGCCTACATCAATGGGTCCGGGTTGGTCGTGGCGCCATTATTGGCGCGCTGACCATGGTGCCGAATGATGTCATTCCATATGGGCTTGTACAGGCCCCGCGCGGAGAGTTGGATGGGCTGAATCTTGTTGGCCTCAAGCGAAAGGGTGTGTCGCGCGAGGACATTTCGGCGCTGCGCAGTGCATTTCGTGAACTCAGCAAAGGCGAGGGCACGTTCATGGATCGCGCCCATAGGGTTGGGGCGAAGAATGAAAGCGAATATGTGCAACGTATTGTCGACTTTGTCACCGGGCACAGTGACCGCTCGTTCCTGACTCCGGGAAAATAGAACATGCTGGCGCTGATTGCAGGAACAGGCGCATTGCCGAGTGAGGTTGTCGCAGCCCTTGCTGAGCCTCCGGTGGTTTGCGCGATGGAGGGGTTTCTTCCGGATGCGCTGTCTGCAGACATTGTTTTTCCTTTGGAACATCTGGGCAGTTTTATCACCGAGCTTCAGGACAGGGGCATAACCGAAATCTGCATGGCCGGCGCGGTGCAACGTCCGTCCGTGGATCCAAGCCGGATTGATGCGGCGACCATACCCTTGGTACCGATCTTGCAGCAGGCAATCATGACCAGCGATGACGGCGCGTTGCGTGCGGTGATTGGAATATTCGAGAACGCCGGACTGAGCGTTCGAGCCGCGCATGAGATTGCCCCAACCTTGCTGCCGTCACTCGGAAGTCTGACCGAGGCGCAACCCTCGCAATCGGATCTGGCAGATGCGGATCGCGGTGCAAGTATTCTGAGCGCGATGGGTTCCGCAGATGTAGGCCAAGCCTGCGCGGTATCAAAAGGTCAGGCATTGGCGGTCGAGGGCATCTTCGGCACATCCTGGATGCTGCAGTCGCTGACGCAACGACCGGACGCGGGCGGCGGCATCCTGTTCAAGGGACCAAAACCAGGTCAGGACCGGCGGGTTGATTTGCCTGCCATCGGGCCCGAGACGGTGACGGGCGCTGTTGCGGCAGGATTGTCAGGTATCGTCATTGAAAAAGGTGGGGTGATCGTCCTGCAAAAGGACCGCGTGATTGCCGAGTGCAATCGACTTGGCCTGTTTCTATTCGTGCGCGAGCGCGCCGTCTGATGCGCGTTTTTCTGGTCGCTGGTGAACCTTCTGGCGACCGGCTGGGTGGTGCACTGATGGAGGGTTTGAAAACCCTGGTGCCGGATATTGAATTCGACGGGGTCGGCGGCCCGCTGATGGAAGCCGAAGGCCTAACCAGCCGCTTTCCGATGTCCGAGCTGAGCGTGATGGGGTTGGTTGAGGTGCTGCCAAAGTTCTTCCACCTCAAACGCAGGATTTCAGAAACGGCGCAGGCAGTTCTGGACACACAGCCAGATGTCCTGATTACAATCGACAGTCCCGATTTCAGCCTGCGGGTGGCCAAACTGGTCAAAGCCAGCAGTACCATTCGCACCGTTCACTACGTCGCGCCCAGCGTTTGGGCCTGGCGGCCGGGACGAGCGGATAAGATGGCCAAGGTCATCGATCATGTGTTGGCTTTGCTGCCATTCGAGCCGCCCTATATGGAGCGCGCCGGTATGGAATGTGACTTTGTAGGTCACCCTGTCGCCAGTGAACCGGTCGCGACGCCGCAAGAAATCGCCGCGTTTCGCGCGACATTTGAATTGGGCGACGCACCGATCCTGTTGGCGTTGCCCGGATCGCGTCGGGGTGAGATTGAACGGCTGTCTGAGTGTTTTCGGGATGCGCTGCACCAGTTCATCTCGGACCGGCCCGAATACCGCGTTGTCGTGCCGACGGTTGGCGCTGCAACCGATCTGATCAACTCTGTGGTTCCAAGCTGGCCGGGAGATCCGGTTGTGCTGGACCCGCGACACATCGGGGCCGACCAAGCCAGCGCCTATAAACGCGCGGCCTTTGGAGCCGCCAATCTGGCGCTGGCCGCTTCCGGCACGGTTTCGCTGGAACTGGCGGCTCAGAACACACCCATGGTGATCGCCTACAAGCTCAATTGGCTGACACAAAAAATGGCCGAGCGAATGGTCAAGCTGGATACCGTCACGCTGGTCAATCTGGTGTCTGATACGCGCGCGGTGCCCGAATGCCTACTGGACGACTGCGTGCCAGACAAGATTGCCGCGGCACTGAACCAAGTCGCGGACGCGCCTGACGCTCAGAGGCAGGCCATGGATCTGACAATGGACCGTTTGGGGCGTGGAGGCGAACCGCCGGGTCTCAGGGCGGCTAGGGCCGTTTTGGAACGGATGAACGCCTGATGTTGGATTATGGTGTCTTCGCTTTGTCTGCGTTTATGGCGCAGATTCTGACGAACTTGGATAATTTGGCCGCGTTGTTGGCTTTGGTTCTGGTCACGGGGCCAAGGCGTTCGGTTTTTGGGTTCTTAGTGGCGCAATTCATTGTCATTGGTGCTGCGTTTCTTCTGGCACTTGGCGTTGGCGACGTCATCCCCCATTGGGCCGGGTATCTGGGCATCGTGCCACTGTCTCTCGGCTTGGTCGGCGTTGTCAGACAATTCCGCAGCGCGCCCTCAGAAGCCGAACCAACTGTTCAGACCGGTGGCTCGACCATCGTGATCTCGATGCTGTTCGTAAGCTTGTCGATGGATACGTTTGCGGTACTCGGACCGCTATTGGCCGACTCGGCCCCCGGGTTCAGACTGGCGGGTCTTTTAGGTGCAAGTACGGCTGCGATCGGGTTGGCTATCGTCGCACTATTGGGCTCGAAAGTCCCTTTCATAACCGGCGGGCTGGCGCGCAAGCTGGAACGGCTGGTGCCCTATGTGATGATTTGCGCCGGGCTGTATATTCTCAGCAATTCGTGGACGGACGCGATCTAGTAACCGCGCCAGATCCATCCACCGCCAAAAATACGGCTGCCTTCGGACTCATAGAACACGCAAGCCTGTCCGGGCGAGACACCTTCTTCAGGGGTCAGCAATTCAACTTCGGCCGTTGTCTCTGACAGAGGTCGGACAATCGCTTCGCGCGGGGGCCGGGTCGAGCGAACTTTGACCGACAGATGCCATTCCATTTGGGAGGTGAAGGGGGCATCGCCCAGCCAATTGATTTCGCGCACAGGTATGGTCCGGGTGGCCAGCATGTCTT
Organism: uncultured Ruegeria sp.; assembly: GCF_947489545.1. NCBI lineage: Bacteria > Pseudomonadati > Pseudomonadota > Alphaproteobacteria > Rhodobacterales > Roseobacteraceae > Ruegeria > uncultured Ruegeria sp. The sequence continues at coordinate 85,035 of NZ_CANLDZ010000005.1, forward strand.
TGGGTCCAACCACGACCTGTTTTTTGTCCACGTCCAGTTTCACTACGAATAGCGGCTCGCTAAGGCCCCCAATGCCCAAGCCTCGGCGTTGTCCGATCGTGTAGTGAATGACACCGTTGTGTTGCGCCAGAACTCGGCCATCCGCATGCACGATGTCGCCGGGTTCAGCGGCACCCGGGCGCAGTTTTTCGATCACGCTGGCGTAGTTGCCGTTAGGCACAAAACAGATGTCCTGACTGTCAGGCTTATCCGCCACGGCGAGCCCGTATTGCGCTGCCATTTCCCGCGTTGCGTCTTTTGACGGCAGGTGGCCCAAAGGAAAGCGCAGGAACGCCAGTTGATCCGGCGTTGTCGAGAACAAGAAATAGGACTGATCGCGATTGGCATCTTCGGCGCTGTGCAGTTCTGCGCCGTTAGATCCCATCTTGCGCTGGATGTAGTGACCGGTTGCCATGCAATCAGCCTCAAGGTCCTTGGCGGTTTCCAGCAGGTCCTTAAACTTCACCCTCTCGTTGCAGCGAATGCAGGGCACAGGGGTGGCACCCGCCAGATAACTGTCGGCGAATTCATCGATTACGGCATCTTTGAAGATGTTTTCGTAATCCAACACGTAGTGCGGAAAACCACGTTCCTCGGCCACACGGCGCGCATCGTGGATATCGATCCCGGCACAGCACGCGCCTTTCTTGGCCAGCGCCGCGCCATGATCATAAAGCTGCAGGGTCACGCCCACCACATCATAGCCCTGATCCGCCAGATGCGCGGCTACGACCGAGCTGTCGACACCACCAGACATGGCGACAACCACCCGGGTTTCCGAGGGCGGTTTGGCAAAGCCAAGCGAGTTTAGCGGGGTTTCGGCATCGAGGGCCATGGGGGTTCCAGTCCGGATTAAGAAAGACCGGCAGAATATAGGAAAATTCTACACACTCTCAAGGGGCGGTTTCACCCCGAATTAAGTAGGCTGATGTCAGCTTTGTCGCAGCAAGAAAAGGGTAAAGAGATGTATTTGCACAAAGTTGAAGGGCCAAGATCGGTAACCCTGCCGGATGGAACGGTTTTAACGCGCGCAGATCTTCCGCCTGCCGATACGCGGCGCTGGGTCGCGTCACGTAAAGTGGTTGTGGTACGCGGGGTACTTTATGGACTGATCACTTTATCCGAAGCCAAAAAGCGATACGGCATCAGCGACGAGGAATTCAATATTTGGGTTTCGGCTGTCGCAGAACACGGTGTGGACGCGTTAAAAGTCACGACGCTAAAAAAATATCGACAACCTAAGATTGAAAGTGAATAAATGAATCAACGGTAACGTCACATTAACCATTCTTGGTCAGGTTTATTTTTAATTGGAATAATTGACCCGAATTGGAGCAGGTAAATGCGAATACTTCTTGTCGAGGATGATCCTACAACGTCCAAAAGCATTGAATTAATGCTGACACATGCGAACCTTAATGTGTACGCGACGGATCTTGGAGAAGAAGGCATCGATCTGGCGAAGCTTTATGATTATGATCTGATTTTGCTGGATCTCAATCTGCCGGATATGAACGGGCATGAGGTTCTGCGCCAGCTGCGGATCGCTCGGGTCGAAACCCCTATCCTGATCCTGTCGGGCGCGGATGATACAGAAAGCAAAATCAAAGGCTTTGGATTTGGCGCAGATGATTACCTAACCAAGCCGTTCCACCGCGAAGAGCTGGTGGCGCGCATTCACGCAATCATTCGTCGTTCAAGAGGACATTCGCAATCGATCATCCATACAGGTCGCGTCGCGGTGAACCTGGATGCGAAAACGGTCGAGGTTGACGGGCAAACCGTTCATCTGACCGGCAAAGAGTACCAGATGCTGGAACTTTTGAGCCTTCGCAAGGGAACCACCCTGACCAAAGAAATGTTCCTGAACCATCTTTATGGCGGGATGGACGAGCCCGAATTAAAAATCATCGATGTGTTCATTTGCAAACTGCGTAAAAAGCTCAGCAATGCGACGGGTGGTGATAACTATATCGAAACTGTTTGGGGGCGTGGCTATGTCTTGCGCGACCCGCAGATCAACAGCCTGGATGACACCAGGATGGCGGTCGGCGCCTGATCTGACCTAAGACGTACCGCCGTCGGTCCAGGGCGGCACTTCCACTCACGGCTCAGCACGACTGGACCTCGCCATGGCCTCGCCCTATCACTGAAGTCCAAGAATTCGTGACAGGGCGAGGCCATGAGCAACTCAATTTCGGTACCAGAGCTCACAGAAGATGAGGCGCGCGAGGAATTGGCGCGCCTTGCTGCATTGCTGCAACGGGCTAACACGCTCTACCACGCAGAAGATGCGCCCGAGATTTCAGATGCGGAATACGATTCCCTGAAACGGCGCAATGCTGAGATTGAGACCCGTTTCCCACAATTGAAACGTCAGGACAGCCCGTCTGAACAGGTTGGCGCACGCGTTTCCGATGGGTTCTCAAAAGTCACTCATGCCGTGCGCATGATGTCACTGGGCAATGCCTTTGATGAAGAAGATGTTGCAGACTTTGACAAATCAATTCGGAAATACCTCGGGTTGGACGCCGATGCGCGATTGGCATTCACGGCAGAGCCAAAAATTGACGGCCTGTCATTGTCACTGCGTTACGAGAATGGGCAGCTGGTTCAGGCCGCAACACGCGGGGACGGTGAGGTCGGCGAAAACGTAACAGAAAATGCGCGCACTGTTTCTGACATTCCACACCATATCGACGGCGCCCCCGAAATCCTCGAAGTGCGGGGGGAAGTTTATATGTCGCACGAGGATTTCGAACATCTTAACAAACGCCAGTCCGAGATCGGCGGTAAGCCTTTTGCCAATCCCAGAAACGCGGCGGCGGGTTCATTGCGGCAGTTGGATTCCGAGATCACGCGCTCTCGACCCTTGCGTTTTTTTGCCTATGCGTGGGGAGAATTGTCGGCGCCCCTGGCAGACACACAAATGGCCGCGATCGGGCAGCTTAGCAGCTTTGGGTTTTCAACCAACAAGCTGACAAAGTTATGTGAAACGACCCAAGAGATGCTGTCGCATTACCGGGATATCGAAGCGCAACGATCGACCCTCGGGTATGATATCGACGGGGTTGTGTACAAGGTTAACGATCTGGCCTTGCAGGCACGATTGGGTTTCCGGTCCACGACCCCAAGATGGGCGATTGCCCACAAATTTCCGGCTGAATTGGCGTGGACACGGCTTGAAGCGATAGACATTCAGGTCGGCCGCACCGGTGCGCTTAGCCCCGTTGCACGGCTGCACCCGGTGACCGTTGGCGGCGTGGTCGTGTCGAACGCCACATTGCATAACGAAGATTACATCAGCGGACGGGACGCCAGGGGAGAAACCATCCGTGACGGCAAGGACATACGCGTTGGCGATTGGGTGCAGGTCTATCGCGCGGGCGACGTGATCCCGAAAATTGCCGATGTAGACGTGTCCAAACGCCCCGAACAGGCCGAGCCTTTCGACTTTCCAACCAAATGCCCGGAATGCCAAAGCGATGCCATTCGAGAAGAGGGTGATGCGGTCAGGCGTTGCACCGGGGGACTGATATGCCCGGCGCAAGCCGTTGAGAAATTGAAACACTTCGTATCGCGCAAAGCATTCGATATCGAAGGTCTGGGTGCCAAGCAGATCGAAATGTTCTATGATGATCCCGATTTGCCGGTCAAAGCACCGGTTGATATTTTCACATTACAGCAGCGCGACGCCGCCAATCTGAACAAGCTTGCCAATCGCAAGGGCTGGGGTGCCCAGAGTGCCGCAAACTTGTGGGAGGCAATCGATGAAAAACGCGCGATCCCATTTGGTCGTCTGCTGTTTGCATTGGGAATTCGTCATACCGGAGAGGCCGCCTCGAACCTGATTGCCAATCATTACGGCATCTGGGACGAATTCGAAAACGCCATCACCGCCGCATCTGGGTTTTCCGGCCCCGAATGGGAGGATTTGCTGGGCATTGATGGGATCGGAGAGGTCATGGCGCGTGCGTTGGTGTCTGCGTTTTCCCAGTCTGCCGAACGTGCAAGTATTGACGATCTGGTGGGTCAATTGCAGGTGCAGGAGGCCAAACGACCTGATAGTTCGGGTAGCCCGGTGGCCGGAAAGACCGTTGTCTTCACAGGCACGCTTGAAAAAATGACGCGTGCCGAGGCCAAAGCGCGTGCCGAGGCGTTGGGGGCAAAGGTTTCAGGATCTGTCAGCAAGAAAACCGATCTTTTGGTGGCTGGGCCCGGGGCTGGATCGAAAGCCAAGAAGGCGGCTGAACTGGGTATTGAGACTCTGGATGAGGATGGCTGGTTGCAGCTGATTGAAGGCGCATGAGCGGACGGCCGGAACAGCTTTTCCCTCTGTTTGCCGGTTTGGAGACACTCGAGGGTGTCGGGCCAAAAACCGCCCAGATCATGGAGCAAACCGGGATCGAAAGCCCGCGCGACGTGCTGTTCGGCCTGCCATATGCCGTCGTGGACCGGCGCCGGCGAGACACGATCCAGGGGGTTGATCTGCCGACAACGCTGACCGTTGAGGTGACCGTCGGCACGCACCGGCCATCCCGAAACAAAGGTGGCGCCTACCGAGTACATGTCGAAGACGCACAGGCTGATTTCCAACTGGTCTTTTTCCATGCGCGCGGTGACTACCTGAAAAAGGTCTTGCCGCAGGGATCTCGCCGCGTGGTTTCTGGCAAGCTCGAACTGTTCGACGGCATGGCGCAGATGGTGCATCCGGATCATATCCTGCCGGCGGAGCAGGCAGGCGAGATTCCCGAATTTGAACCGGTCTATCATCTGACACACGGCCTGACCCAAAAGACGGCCTTCAAAGCATCGCGTAGCGCATTGTCCCGCGCGCCTGAGCTCGCAGAATGGATTGATCCCGCACAGGTTACCCAAAAGAGTTGGCCGAATTGGGCAACGGCCATTCAATCGGCCCATAATCCGCACGGTGCTGATGATGTCGCGGCTTTCGCTCCTGCGCGCGAGCGTTTGGCCTATGATGAGCTGTTGGCCCATCAACTGACCTTGGCACTGGCCCGGCAACGGGACCGTAAGGCACGCGGGATTGTCAGCGTTGGAACAGGAACGCTGCAGTCGAAAGTTCTGTCCAGCTTGCCGTATCGCCCCACCGGGGCGCAAACCCGCGCCATCGAAGAAATCTCGCAGGATATGGCGGCGGAAACACGCATGAATCGCCTGCTTCAGGGGGATGTTGGCGCAGGCAAGACGCTTGTGGCGTTCATGGCTTTGCTTGTAGCGGTTGAGGCCGGTGGTCAGGGTGTCATGATGGCCCCGACCGAGATCCTGGCGCGACAACATCTGGATGGGTTGCGACCACTGGCCGAAGACGCTGGAGTTGTTCTGGAGATATTGACCGGACGGGACAAAGGCGCAGAGCGACGGTCAAAACTTGAGGCATTGAAACGCGGAGATATCCAGATTCTTGTCGGAACTCATGCCGTGTTTCAAAGCGATGTCGAATTTAACGCGCTGCGTCTGGCAATTGTCGATGAACAGCACCGTTTTGGCGTGCGGCAGCGGATGGAATTGTCGGAAAAAGGGCAGGGCGCCGACGTTCTGGTGATGACGGCCACGCCGATCCCACGCAGCTTGGCGCTGGCGCAGTATGGCGATATGGATGTCTCGGTTCTGGATGAAAAGCCGCCGGGGCGTAAGCCGATCAAAACCGCGATCATCAGCACGCAACGCATGGATGATGTTGTGGCGCATCTGCGAAAGGCCATTGCAGAAGGCCGACAGTGTTATTGGGTGTGCCCGCTGGTCGATGAATCCGAGGTCTCGGACCTGACGGCGGCGGAAGATCGGTTCAAACGGTTGCGCGCCATTCTTGGCGACAACGTTGTGGGCTTGGTTCACGGCCAGATGCCGCCAACCGACAAAGACGCGGCGATGACAGCGTTCCAAACCGGTCAGACCAAGGTGTTGGTGGCTACAACGGTCATCGAAGTGGGCGTGAATGTACCCAACGCAACCATCATGGTGATCGAACGGGCCGAAATCTTCGGTCTGGCTCAGCTGCATCAATTGCGGGGTCGCGTCGGTCGGGGCGAGGCCGAGTCCACCTGTTTGTTAATGTATCAGGCACCTCTGAGTGAAGGCGGGCGCAAACGGTTGGAGGTTCTGCGCGAGACAGAGGATGGGTTCCGGATCTCGGAAACCGACCTTCAGATGCGCGGGGCAGGTGATCTGATCGGCACGGCCCAATCTGGCTTGCCGAGATTTCGCATTGCGGATCTGGAGAGGCAGGCAGGTTTGATGGCAGTTGCCCAATCGGATGCGCGCACCTTGTTGAACGCAGACCCAAAGCTGACGTCTGAGCGTGGGCAGGCCGCCCGTGTTCTGCTTTGGCTGATGAAACAGGATCAGGCGATCCGTTTGATTTCAGTAGGTTAGAGCGCAAGTTCCGTAAAGTTCACAAATGTTCTTAAAAAGTTCTTTACCGACTCGGTAGAATATGAGAACAAAAGGTCAACAAAGGATTAAAACTCTGACCGGAGGTGACCCTATGCTGACCCAGATCAAGAGCGTATTCAGCCGTTCACAATCGACCATTCTGCAGGATGCGGCGGGGGTGATGTCTCTGGTCGTGATTCTGGTTGTTGCCTTGCATCTGCCCGTCGGTTTCTAAGCCTTTCTGCCTGCGCTCTCGTGCCGATTGTCTCGCGCGTGTTATCCCCATCTCAGTCAAGGGTGACCTGCCTGTCCCAATTCCCTTGAGGGGCCATGCCTCGGCCCCGCGGAGACCCGGACCCCACACGAGAAACGCATTACCTGCCGCCGCCCTTTCCGCCCGGAAGGAGCGGTGGCTTTTTTTAAAGTTGTCCGGTTTTCATAATTTCCATCAATGCCGATAAAACAGAGTTTACGGCGACCGAGGCCAATATCATGCCCATCACCCGGCTTATGATGGCCGCGCCGGAATGGCCGATCAAACGGATGATCGGTTCAGCCAGCAGCATCAATACAAATGCCACGACCAGCACTGCCAACATGACCAGCGCTGTAATACCCTGATCCACCATGCTGTATCGGTGATTGTCAGTCAGAATGACAATCGCAAGCATTGCCCCGGGGGATGCCAAAGACGGCACCGCGAGGGGAAAAATAGCTGGGTTTTGCTTGTGGGTTTTATCTTCCAGGTCTTCTTCGGCCTGGCGTTGTTCTACGTCCTGTTTGCTTTCTCCGAAAATCATCGTCAAAGCGAACAGGAACAGGATGATGCCCCCGGCAACCTGAAAAGAGTTCAGGCCGATATCCAGCGCCTCAATCAGCAGCTGTCCGAATATGAGGAAAAACAACAAAATGCCGGCGCTGATCAACGAGGCAAGCAACGCCATGCGCCGACGGGCGGCAGCTTCGAGCCCTGCGGTTACTGCTATGAAGACGGGTATTGTACCAATCGGATCAATGACGACCCAAAGCGTTACAAAATGCTCAAGCAAGTTATTCAATCCCATCACTCCTCAAATTTTTCCAGAGGTTAGACAGGTTTGTACTAAAACGCCATGTTCAGGCGCAATTTGCCTGTTCGGCTTGTTCCATGGCTTCCGCCGTTGCATCCAACGCCAGAAGGATCGATGCATGACGGTTTTTATAGTCCCGCGCAGGCATCAGCACCTCGAGCCCGTCAAACGGCGCATCGGGGGCAGGGCCATCCTTTTTCAGCATCGCAGTCAGTTGCTCACGCGCAGTTTCAACTTGGGCCCGTGTGGCGCCTATGACGGCATTCCCCACAACGGATGCTGAGGCCTGACCCAAGGCGCATGCTTTGACGTCCTGACCAAACTCGCTGATCCGACCATCGCGCAGCGTCACGTCTACAGTTACGGTCGACCCGCACAAAGGCGCGCGTTTCTTGACCGTTGCATCAGGGGTGTCGAGCCGGTCCAGATGCGGGATTTCCGCCGCAAGCGCCAGAATACGTCCAGAGTAGAGCTTAATAAGGTCGTTCTCGCCGCTCATGGCTTTCCCTCGTAGAGTGTTCCCCATACATAGTGGCCAGCCCTCGGGATGCAAAAGGTTTTTATCATGTCTGACCCAGTCGTCTTTGACCCTTCGACTCTTACATACAATGACGCAGGATTGGTCCCTGCCATTGCGCAGGACGAGGCATCTGGCGAGGTTCTGATGATGGCTTGGATGAATGACCAGGCGGTCGAGCGCACGTTGCAGACGGGTCGCGTCACCTATTGGTCACGCTCTCGTCAGGCATTCTGGATCAAAGGCGAAACATCCGGTCACGTGCAGGAACTGGTGGATTTGCGCGTCGATTGCGACCGCGATTGCCTGCTTGTGTTGGTGCGCCAGACCGGGGCGGCATGCCACACCAATCGCAGAACCTGTTTCTACACAGCCGTGCGCGATGGTGAAGAGGTTGAGCTGATGTCACCGATGGAGTGACCGACACGGATCAAAGCCCGACCATGGCCCGAATATCCTGGGGCGAGGCGCCTTCGGCGCGATACTTGGCGATTGCACGGGCATCATCGCGCTTTGCAAGCCGTTTTCCAGCGTCGTCTCGGATCAGACGATGATGAAAGTACGCGGGTGTTGGAAGGTCTAGCAGGGCTTGCAACAAAACATGGATACGCGTCGCTTCAAACAGATCCTGACCGCGCACAACGTGTGTGATCTTTTGTGCTGCGTCGTCCAGAACCACCGACAGGTGATAGGATGTGCCCATATCACGACGCGACAGGACGAAATCGCCGATGGTGGTCTGCAACTCATCCGGTGTGAAGGCGATATGGCCGCTTTCTTTCATTGGACAAAGACCGAGTTCTTGAAAAGAGCCACCGGGCTTCGCGTCACCAAAGACCAGCTGGGCTGCCTTTGCGATATTCAATCGCAGCGGTTGGTCCTTAGGACGCGCGCGCCGGCTTAGATCGGTCCCTTGCCAGCGAACACGACACGTTCCCGGATAAATGATCCCATCCGGCCCCAGCAGCGGGGCACCTTCTTGAGGAGCACTGGCCGCAGCTGCGATGTCTTTGCGATTGCATGAACACGGATAAAGCAGACCACGGGACCAGAGATCATCAAGGGCCTGATCGTAGATCGACTGTCGTTCAGATTGGCGTATGACAGGTTCAGGCCATGTCAAACCCAGCCATTTGAGATCACTATAGATCTGGTCTTCCCAATGGGCTCGGGATCGGGACTGGTCGATGTCTTCGATCCGCAACAGGAAATCCCCGCCTTCGGAGACGGCCATGTCGTAAGCCAACAAGGCAGAATAGGCATGCCCAAGGTGTAGTGGTCCGGTTGGAGACGGGGCAAAGCGAGTGGTGAAAGTCACGTCTTTTCTAATACATACACGTCAGATTTAAGGTCCATACCCGGCAGGTGCGGACCATGTTCGCGAAACAACAACCGAGCAGCCCCCATATCGAGCCAATCATTCAGGCGGCAAGTATAAGTATGATCTGCAAGCGTATGATCGTTAAAGGAAAACGCAAGCACTCCACCTTTAGGAAGCGCCTTCATCAGCAGATCCAGTGTTTCAGGCGGCGCGGCACCTGTGCCAATCACTCCGATGGCGGTGATGGCTCTATAAGCATCCTGCTTCAGCGGTTCGGGATCGGTGATCTCAAAACTGGACAGATCACGGTAGACAGCTTTGGCGGCTGCAACTTCAAGCATGTTGGGCGTCGGATCCATACCGTCGACCACATCAAAACCCGCCGTCCGCAGCGCGACGCCTGACAGGCCTGTTCCGCAGCCATAATCCAGAACCGGCGTGTCTGACTGCGGCATCTGAGACCACAGCGCCTCGGCCACGCGACCGGGTGTGGCGTAGCCTTGTGCGGCAACCTCATCCTCGTAGGTTGCGGCCCATTTCTGATAGTGCTCCTGAGTGTCCTCAGGCGTTTCAAGCTCGTAGGTGCTTTGGAAAAACTTGTCGTTCATGCAACCATGCTAGGCCGAGCGAGCATGGCGCGTCCAGTCAGCATTGTGCCAGCCAGCTTGTCCATTCGGCCTTTGCCCGATCTGTATAGGCTTTGTAGCGGTCCTTGCGGCCCCGGCGCCCACCCTTTAGGCCTTCTACCGGACGGAACAGGCCGAAATTGACGTTCATGGGTTGGAATGTCTTGGCTTCGGCCCCGCCAGTGATGTGATGTATCAAAGCACCCATGGCGCTGTCTTGCGGTACTTCGGGAAGTGTGCGGCCCAGAATTTCAGATGCGGCCAGCCGGCCTGCCAACAACCCCATCGCGGCACTTTCCACGTAGCCTTCGACGCCGGTTATCTGACCGGCAAAACGAATATTAGGTTTGGATTTCAGCCGCATCTGCGCATCCAGCAATGTGGGTGAGTTGATGAACGTGTTGCGGTGAATACCGCCCAACCGCGCAAAACTGGCGTCCTGCAATCCGGGGATCATGCGAAACACTTCGGTCTGCGCGCCGTATTTCATTTTGGTTTGGAACCCGACAATGTTGAACAAAGTGCCCAGGGCATTGTCGCGGCGCAGTTGAACAACTGCATGGGGCTTGACGTCCGGTTGATGAGGGTTTGTCAGGCCAACCGGCTTCATCGGCCCATGACGCAAGGTTTCGCGTCCACGTTCCGACATGACCTCGATCGGCAGGCAGCCATCGAAGTACCCGGCGGTCTCACCTTCGTGAAACTCGGCCTTGTCAGCGGCCAACAGCGCATCAATGAATACCTCGTACTGATCCCCATCCATCGGGCAGTTCAGATAGGCTGTGCGTTCTTCCTCGGTCTCACCCTTGTCATAGCGCGACTGCATCCAGGCTTTACTCATATCGATGCTGTCGGCGTAGACAATCGGGGCGATTGCATCAAAGAACGCTAACGCCTCGGCACCGGTTTCAGTTCTGATTGCTTCGCCCAAAGCCGGAGAGGTCAGAGGACCAGTGGCAAAGATCCATTGACCATCATCCGGCAGAGAGGTGACTTCTTCATCCGTGACGGTAATGCGCGGATGCGCGCGCAGCTTGGCGGTCACACCTTCGGCAAAGGGATCACGATCAACGGCCAGGGCACCACCGGCAGGCAGACGGTATGCGTCAGCGGTGGTCATGATCAATCCGTTCGCGGCGCGCATCTCCCAATGCAGCAGGCCAACAGCGTTCTGCTCATCATCGTCTGAGCGGAAAGAGTTGGAACACACCATTTCGGCGAGATTTCCGGTCTGGTGCGCAAATGTTCCAACGGTCGGACGCATTTCGTGAATAACAACGTCCACGCCCATTTCAGCAGCCTGCCAGGCGGCTTCGGACCCGGCCATGCCGCCGCCCACGATATGCAAAACTTGTGTCATGCGCTGCCACATAGGGCAGAGAACCGACGGACGCAACTCAGGCCCGGGCTTACATTCGCGAATTTATCAGGAGGGGTCTTGGGGTCGCCGCTGCGGGAATGTCAACGCTGGTGAGAGAGACCAGCTCGGAGGGACCTTCCGCCCACGGCGACCCAAAAGTATGTTCAAGGCCTCGGCCTCGACCCAGCATTGCCACAGTGTCGCCCTTTTGAAAAGTGCTAAAATGCGAACAGTCGTAAAAAATGTGCATGACAATTGCGTTATTGGGTCCAATTGGGCGGACGCTTTTCGATAAACGCAGAAATGCCTTCTTCGGTATCCCGATGCAGCATATTCTGCGCCATTACCTCGCCTGTATAGGCGTAGGCCTGGTCGATCGGCATTTCAAGCTGTTGATAATATGCTTCTTTTCCGATCTTGACGGCGGTTCCTAGCTTGGCCGCAATCTGCTCGGCCAGCGATATCGTCTCATGCTCCAGCAGCATTTCCGGTACCACTCGGTTCACCAGCCCCAGCTCTGCTGCGCGTTCGGCTGAGATGAAATCCCCGGTCGTCAGCATCTCAAACGCTTGTTTTCTAGGAATATTCCGGCTGAGCGCGACCATCGGAGTCGAGCAGAACAGGCCAATATTCACACCATTCACACCAAATCGCGTGCCTTCGGCGGCAACAGCCAGGTCACATGTGGCTACCAATTGGCATCCCGCCGCAGTTGCGATCCCGTGAACTTGGGCAATGACGGGTTGGGGCAGGGACTGGATCGACATCATCATTTTGGCACATCGACCAAAGAGATCCTGAAAATAGGCTTTGCCGCCATCTTCAGAACTACGTCCGGCGGTCATTTGTTTCAGGTCATGGCCAGCGCAAAACGCCTTACCCGATCCCGCCAATATGACCGCGCGGATGGAACCGTCTTCGCGCAGCGCATCAAACTCGGCCTGCAAAGCTGCCAGCATCTCGTCGCTCAGGGCATTCAGCCGGTCAGGGGCATTCAACTTCAGCTGTGCAACCGCGCCTGTGTCGTTACGTTCCAGAATTGCCATCTTGCCCTCCTGCTGGCTATCGGGCCAACTCTAGGACGGTAACTGAATGAGGGGAAGCATGGCGTTAGCGATGAACAGGGGCGAACTGTCACAGTATTTGACAGAGGTCTTTCCGCAGATACACAAAGACTTTGTCGTCGAAGAGTTGACCGAAGAGACCATCACCATGCGACTGGTGGTCGATGATCGCCATCTGCGCCCCGGCGGTACGGTATCCGGACCTTCGATGTTCGGACTGGCCGATGTGTGTGTCTATGCCATGGTGCTTGCACGGAAAGGCCGTCAATCTTTGGCCGTCACTACCAACAGTTCACTGGATTTTCTGCGCAAACCAGAAGGCGATGCGGACATGATAGCCAAATGCAGGTTGCTGAAGCTGGGTCGCACTTTGGCGGTTGGGGACGTGCTGATGTACTCGGACGGGTCAGATCATCCGGTTGCGCGGGCCAGTATGACATATTCATTGCCGCCGGCAGGGTCAGCCGCCGCCAATTTCGGATAAAAAAGGGCCGGGGACTTGCCCCGGCCTAGGAAGAGGTCCCTGAATGGGACTGGGGATCGTTAGTTAATCCAGAAATAGCGTTTCACTTCTCGGTTGGCCTGATGCCGGGTCAAACCGACATCTTCGAGCAGCCTGTCATCCAGATAACCTAGGTTAATTCGGCTGCGTCGACGGCGTTCCCATTGAGTGACCGCCGCCGCAAACCGCACGGCCAGCGCGGCGATCAACGGCAGTCGGGGACTGTCATTCAGCAGCAAGAGGGCGGGGTTGTGCATTGTGCGTGTCATCTCAGTATTCCTTCCAAATTGTATTGACACAAATGATAGATGTTCGGTACATGTGTTTGATACATTCGAAATTGTGTCAAAATCAAAGGAAGAATTGTAATGGATACAATTTGGCCGGACTCGCTGCCGAAATCCAAAGGACCAAAGTACACTGTGGTTGCCGACACAATAAGGAAATACATTGAAAACAAAACGTTGTCCGTAGGCGTAAAACTACCTCCGGTGCGGGAACTTGCCTATAGGTTACAAATTACGCCAGGTACTGTTGCGCGGGCTTATACCATCCTAACGGATGAGGGCTTGCTACAAGCAGAGGTCGGACGTGGTACATTTGTTGCCCCGCCGAAATCCCCAATTCTGGATGATGTCTGGTCCAGGCAGCTGCACTTGCGCGACGACAAGTACGAGGCAAATGTCAGCCTGTTCAGTCCGCGTTTACCAGATGTTGGGCAGGTGGCCCTGATCCGCGCGTGCCTGGCAAAGATCGCCCAAGGCGACCCAAGGATGTTCATGAACTATCCAACACGCGACGCTTATCAGTCGGTGCGGCAGGTGGTGGTCGACTGGTTGTCGGATTTACCGCTGGGTGTGCTGACAGCCGACGACATCGTTTTGACCCATGGTGGGCAAAGCGGTTTGTGTGTTGTGTTTCAAACCATTTTGAGCGGCCCAAAGCCCGTCGTTTTGGTCGAGGACCTGTCTTATGCCGGGTTTCGCCGTGCGGGCGAATTGATGCGTGCTGATGTCATCGGTGTAAAAATGGACAAATGGGGGATCAGCCCCGAAGCGCTTGACCATGTTCTACGGCACACCCATGCCCAGGCGATTTGCGTTTCACCCGAGGTCCAGAACCCAACGGGGGGACATTCACCCCTGGAGCGGCGCAAAGAAGTCGTCGAGATTGCCAGAAAATACGACCTTCAGATCATCGAAGACGATTGCTATCGCATGGGTGAGGCCCGCGCACCCAGCTATCGCGCGCTTGCGCCTGAACGGGGATGGCATGTGTCATCCATCTCAAAAACGTTGACACCAGCGCTGCGCGTCGGGTTTGCGATCGCACCAAAGGAACGCAGTGGCGATTTGCGACGGTCTGCTGAATACGGTTATTTCGGACTGGCACAGCCATTGGCCGAATTGACTCGCTTGCTGCTCGGGGACCCAAGTGCACGGCAGTTGGCCGCGGACGTCCGATCCAAAATGGGCGAATATGTTCGCGTGGCCGTGAATGCCTTAGGCGGGTTTGATTTGAACTGGGATTCCGATATTCCGTTTGTCTGGTTGAATCTGCCATCTGGCTGGCGGTCTGCCGCATTCAGCCGCGCGGCTGAGAGAGAGGGCATACAGCTACGGTCAGCGGATGAGTTTGCCCTGCGGGACGGGCGGGCGCCGAACGCCGTGCGCATTGCAGTGAACGGGCATATCTCACTGCGCCAGTTTGAAGACGCGATGCTGCGATTGCGTGCTTTGCTGGACAATCCGCCTGAACAAATCAGTGTCTGATCAGGTCAGGGGATCAGGATCACCGAAAAAGCCCGACAGGTATGAGATTTTTCCATCCGTGTCCAAACGGACAAAGTCATGACCTTCGACCATTTTTGACCCATCATCAGCAACCATATGCCAGGTAAAGTGAACCACATCGTGATGTGAGTTTGGGGCGCTGGTGATTTCAACTCGCCCTCCTGCGCTTTGCAGCACTTCGCCAATATGAACGCTCAGGTTATGTCGCCCACTGACGGCAGCCGTTGGGTCGGTGTATTGCCCGGTGTCTGCGAAGCAGCGCGTCAGCAATTCCAACCGTCTATCCGCATCCGTTTCCTGCCAGGCAGCGCCATAATCAGAAACAACTTGGTTCAGATCGGACATTGGATTCTCCTTCACTATCGTGGCAAGCATATACAGAGATGATAGCAGGCCGTTTGCCAGGGCGCGAATACGTCTGAAAATTTGGGGTATTTTAATACCTATTTTACAACGCATTGTTTTTGAAGGGTTAAAACAGCTTTCCGTGTATTGACGTGCTCCACAGCTAGGTCTACACCCCATCCATCGAATTCGGGCCGCTCCGTAAGGGGCGGTCTTTCACATCAAACAGGACTATCCTGCCATGAAAACCTTTTCTGCAACACCTGCAGACATCGACAAGAAATGGATCCTGATCGACGCAGAAGGCGTTGTTCTGGGCCGTCTTGCCTCGATCGTCGCCATGCGCCTGCGTGGCAAGCACAAAGCGTCGTTCACCCCTAACATGGACATGGGCGACAATGTCATCGTGATCAACGCTGACAAAATCCAGATGACCGGCAAGAAGCGCGAAGAAAACTTCTACTGGCACACCGGCCACCCGGGCGGCATCAAGTCGCGCACCAAGCAGCAGATCCTTGAGGGTGCACACCCCGAGCGCGTTGTGACCCAGGCGGTCAAGCGCATGCTGCCGGGCAACCGCCTGTCGCGTCAGGTTATGACCAATCTGCGCGTCTATGCCGGTGCCGAGCATCCCCATGAGGCGCAAGCGCCCGAAGTTCTGGATGTTGCATCCATGAACAAGAAAAACACCCGGAGCTAATGACCATGGCTGATCAGATCAATACTCTCGAAGAGCTGAGCGCCGTTGCAGGCGTCGAAGCTGTGGCTGAAGAAGTCATCGTACGCGAACCCGTACGTGACGAACTGGGCCGCTCCTACGCTACCGGCAAGCGTAAAGACGCTGTTGCCCGCGTTTGGATCAAGCCGGGCTCCGGCAAGGTCACCGTGAACGGCAAAGACCAGGACGTGTATTTCGCGCGCCCCGTTCTGCAGCTGATCCTGCGCCAGCCGTTCCAGATTGCTGGTGTGGAAGGCGAGTTCGACGTTGTTGCAACCGTCAAAGGCGGTGGCCTGACCGGTCAGGCCGGTGCGGTCAAGCATGGCATTTCCAAAGCGCTGCAGCTGTACGATCCGTCCCTGCGTGGTGCGCTGAAAGCTGCTGGCTTCCTGACTCGCGACAGCCGTGTTGTGGAACGTAAGAAATACGGTAAGCGCAAAGCGCGTCGTTCGTTCCAGTTCTCGAAGCGTTAACTCCAGATCGCTTTACGAGCCTAGATTTCGGGGCGTCCGCGTGCATGCGGGCGCCCTTTTGCTTACGGACTAAGCAGCATCATGCCGCTTTGGATGAAGCCGTTAGATAATCAGCCAAGAATTTGTAAACCTGTTTCGCGAAGGCGGGCCATTACTGAGAAGAGCGTAAGGTCTTCTCCGGCAGGGCGCCGCGATTGAGGGCGAAACACCATGGTTGAAACATCAATCGATGACATCGTTGACGGCGCCATCACGTCCAGCGAGAACCGGCATCAATTATGGGTCAGGCTGGTCTCTGATCTGAAATGCGTATCGTTATGTGAGGTTGGCGTCTGGAAAGGGCAGTTTGCTGAGATTCTGCTTGGGCAAATCCCGACAATCGAAGCCTACACGCTGATCGATCCCTGGCGGAACTTGCCAGATTGGAACAAGCCCGCCAACAGATCAAATGTCGAGTTTGAAGAAATCCGGGAGGAGGCACTAAACCGCGTGCGCCCGCATATGGACAAGGTCATCGAAATCCGGGACACGACCAAAAACGCGCAATTGCAAATTCCAGACGGCTCGCTTGATTTTGCATATATAGACGGGGATCATACCTTGCGCGGGATCACCATGGACCTGTTCTCGATGCTTCCGAAAATTCGAAAAAACGGCTTCATCGGCGGTGACGATTTCACCAAAACGATCTGGCAGCATAGCAAGGAATTCAGCCCCAGTGAGGTTTTTCCGTACGCGATCTACTTTTGCGAGGCACAGGGCTTGCCGATTTACACGCTGCCATTCAACCAGTTCCTGATCGTCAATGACCCAAGCGGTTTTCGAGTCATTGATCACGGTGGGTATGCGGATCTGACACCAGCGCAGATTTACACCCGGCCCAAATTGCAATCTCTTCGGAAGACACTGAAGAAAATACTGAAATGAAGTTTCCGAAAGGGACGACAGCCCCTTTCGGTTGATAGTCAGATTTGGTTACTCTTCGTAAACCAATTTCCAGGCGCCATTTTCTACGACGTTCACAAATACCGTATCAGCCCCCTGATGGTCATCAGGCCCATACGAAATATGATTTCCCACCAGCTCATCCTGATAATTGAGGGATTCCATTGCGGCGATAAAGCTCTCATGGGTCAAGTCAGGGCCCGCCGCATCCAGCGCTTTGACCATCATCTCGGCCGCTGAATAACCCAGCATCGCAAACCCGACCGGATCCTCGCCGGTTGCGGTTTTGTACTCTTCGATAAACGCGGCTGGAACGGGTTCGTCGGCGCGCGCCCAGAGATCTTGCCAGGACGCGGCGGCATAGAACCCGTCGGTCACACCACCGGGCACCTGAGCCACAACGGTCAGGAAACTGGCAGAGGTGCCGAGGAACTTCATATCCGCAAGACCCATCTTTTTGGCAGTGCCAACGACAGTGATCGCCTGACGCACACCAAGGGCCATTGTGACGATGCCACACCCTTCTTCCTTGAGCTTGCTGAGCGAGCCAACAAAATCAGTTTCATCCGGCTTATGCGTGGTCTCTGCCGCAAAAGAGATACCAGCCTCTTCCGCACCTGCTTTGCTGCCCTCCAGGATTTCCTCACCAAAATCGGTGGGCAGGTACATGGTGCACACCGCCTGTGATCCGAACTGATCGGCCAGGTATTTCACGCCGATACGGCTTTGATCAAAATAGGTCGAGAACGACGTGAACTTGTTGTCCATCGGCTCTTGCAGCATCTGCCGGGCCGCTGTCAGTGGGGCGACATTCGGGATGCCCTTGGGATCCAGCAGTTTGAACCCCGCAACGTTCATCGGCGTCCCTAGCGATTGCAGCATGGCAAACACCTTGTCGCGGTTCAGAAGCTTGTTGTAGCCCTGCATCGCACGCGGCATCTGGTAGCCGTTGTCCTCGACCACAAAGCGGATGGTGCGGCCATGCACGCCACCTTCGGCGTTCACCCGATCAAAGACCACATTGGCGCCTTTGGTCGCCGGGACACCAACGGCGGCAAAAATCCCGCTCAAATCATTGACTGAGCCAATGACGATTTCATCGTCGGATACGCCTTGTGTGTCTGCCCAGGCCAGCGTCGCTGACGCCGTCAAAGCGGTGGCCGCGGCCAGCCGTTTGATTATGCTATTCATCTTTTCCTCCCGTTAACGTTTTTTCTAATTGTACATGTCTTCAATGAGATGTGCGTGTTTCTTTTCCACCAGCCCGCGTTTCAATTTCATTGTCGCGGTCAGTTCATCGTCCTCGGCGGTCAATAAAACGTCGATCAACCGGAAATCCTTGATCTGTTCAACGCGCGCAAATTCCTTGTTCACGGCAGCCACTTCGGCGCCGATCAGATCTTTCACTGCGGGTGCCGCGCAGAGAGAAGCGAAGTTCGAAAACGGAATTTTTCTGTCCTGTGCAAATTTTTCAACGTTTTCCTGATCTATCATGATGAGCGCGGACAAAAATTTCCGCTGATCTCCGACGATGACCGCGTCCGAGACATAAAGGCTGAACTTCAATCGGCTTTCGATTTCAGCCGGGGTGATATTCTTGCCGCCGGCTGTGATGATGATGTCTTTCAACCGACCCGTGATGGTGATGTAGCCGTCGTCATCGATATGTCCCAAGTCGCCCGTGCGCAGCCAGCCGTCCGAGGTAAAGGTTTCCGCCGTTTTCGCGTTGTTGCGCCAATACCCCTGAAAGACATTCATGCCCTTCAGTTGGATTTCACCCTGATCCGAAATGCGGATGTCATTGCCTGCAACAGCCCGGCCAATTGTGCCGATCCTGTTTTCTTCTGTCGTGTTGAGTGACGCGAGGCCTGCCGTCTCGGTCATCCCGAACCCTTCAACCAGAGGAACGCCAATGGCCCAATACCATTTCAGCAACTCGGTCGAAATCGGAGCTGCACCGGATCCACCACGACGCAGCCTATCCATGCCCAGCATCCGCCGTACGTTTTTAAGGACCAAATGATCCCAAACCCAATATCGCGCAGCAACACCCGCTGGGACTGGCTTGCCGGATGTCAGATACTCAGCACGTGCCAGTCCTGCTTTTAAGGCCATGCCAAACGCAAGGCGCCCCAAGGGTGTTGCATCTTGGGTCAGGATTTGGACCTGAGAATAGATCTTCTCCCACACACGCGGGACGGCTGTGAATGTACTTGGCGACACCTCTTGCAGGTTGGCAAACACCGTTTCAGGGCTTTCGGCGAAATTCACCGTGCATCTGCCCGCCAACGGGTAAAAGACCGACACATCGCGTTCCAGGATGTGGCACAGCGGTAGAAAACACAGCTGTTCGTCACTTGCCAACGTGGGCAGGGCGCGGGCACCGGATTCGATGGCGGCGAGTATGTTTTCATGGCTCAGCATCGCGCCTTTGGGCTGACCGGTTGTTCCAGACGTATAGACCAGCAACGCTGTATCCTGCGGTTTTGCCAGCGCTACCTCCGCTTCAAACAATCCGGGGTTTTCTGCCGCTGCTTGTTTGCCAATGTCGTAAAGGTCTTCGATCATCATGCAGCGCGGATGATCTAGTTCGTGCAGGCCTTCGTCTTCCAGGATGATGACTTTGAGCAGATCTGGAACCTCGTCTTCGATCTCCAGAAATTTGTCCAGTTGTTCTTCGTCCTCGACGATCAGAAATCGACTGCCGCTGTCATTGATCAGGTATTGCAACTGGTTGGCGGCATCGGTGGTATAGACGCCAGAGGCGATCCCGCCGATGCCTTGGATGCCCATGTCGAACCAGGCCCATTCCTTGCGATCCTCGGACAGGACGGAAACCACGTCACCGCGCTCCAGTCCCAGTTGGCGTAAGGCCAGTCCGATCCATTTGGCATGCTGCCAGTAATCGGCCCAGGAATAGGATTTCCAGACACCGAGGTCTTTTTCACGATGTGCTGTGCGATCACCCAACTCGGCGCAGCGGCTCTGGAACAGCTGGCAAATCGTGACGCACCCATCCACACGCAGCGGGCGCTGTCCGGGGGTTGCATTAAACTGAACGCCGTTGATCGTGATCTGTGCGGGCAGGGGGCTGTTCTCCATCCGGGTCACCTCCACGTCTTTTTACGCTTCCAGCGGCGATTTTCGCGCGCGCCATCTTGCTGAGCGCCAAGGTAGAAATCCTGAATGTCTTCGGATTCTAGCAAAACATCTGCCGCGCCATCCATGACAATGCGGCCAACCTCCATGACATATCCATGATCGGCCAGTTCCAAAGCTGCGTGGGCGTTTTGTTCAACCAGCATCATTGTCATGTTCTGTTCATCATTCAGGCGTTTGAGGATGCCGAAGATCTCTTGTACCAGCAACGGGGACAGGCCGAGCGAGGGTTCATCCAACAGCATGATCTTGGGATTGGCCATCAGCCCACGTCCGATTGCCAGCATCTGTTGCTGACCGCCTGACAGGGTTCCGGCCTCTTGCCCGCGACGGTCTTTCAGAACCGGAAAATAGCTAAAAACCAAGTCCCGGTCGCGTTCGATCTGCGCTTTGTCTGTCAGTGTATAAGCCCCAAGGCTCAGGTTTTCATCCACTGTGAGCAGGGGGAAGACTTCGCGCCCTTCGGGAACATGTACGATACCTTTCTGCACGACCTTGTGCGGTTCAGACCCTTGGATGTCCTGCCCATCAAAGGTGATCTTGCCCTTTTCAGGATCCATGACACCGGACACGGTCTTCATCAGCGTTGTCTTGCCCGCGCCGTTGGCCCCAAGAATAGAAACGATCTGACCTGGGTGAACATCCAGCGAGACACCACGGATGGCCATGATCGGGCCATAGAAACTCTCGATATTGCGGATCTTCAGGATTGGCTCACTCATGAAGCTTTCCCCAGATACGCCTCGACCACGGCGGGGTGCGACTGTACCTCGGCTGGGGTGCCAAGGGCCAGTTTTGCCCCGTCGGCCATGGCCAAAACCCGGTCAGACACGCCGGATACCAACCCCATGTCATGTTCGACCATCAACACCGTGATCCCCATCTGCCGCCGGATGTCATCGATCCACCAGCGCATGTCCGTAGTCTCTTCGACAGACAGGCCCGAGGCCGGTTCATCCAGCAGCAGTAATTTTGGGTCGGTGGCCAGCGCGCGGGCGACCTCGACCACTTTGCGCACACCATAGGGCAGGCCTGAAATCATCTTGTCACGGAAGGCTTGAAGATCGAGAAAATCGATGATTTCTTCGACTTTTTCGCGGTTCTCCAACTCTTGGCGCCGCGCCGAGGGGGTGAACAGGATCTCTGAGACCAGATTGGTTTTGCGATGTCGATGCCGCCCGACCAGCAGGTTCTGCAGGACAGTCGCGTGCTCGAAAAGCTCGATATTCTGAAACGTGCGCGCGACCCCATATTCAGCAACGCCCGAGGGTTTCACCTGAAGCAGATCATGCCCGTCAAACCGGATAGAGCCCGCGTAAGGATCGTAAAAGCGCGAGATCAGATTGAATACAGTGGATTTACCGGCACCGTTGGGTCCGACGATGGCAAACACCTCGCCTTCTTGAACCTCGAACGACAGATCATTCACAGCGGTCAGGCCACCGAACTTTAGCGTGACGTTTTCAAACTCCAGCATACTCATCTCAGACGCTCCGTCTTGAGATAGGATTTCTGACGTTTGAACATGTCTTTGCGGTAAAACGGGAAAAGCTCGAACCAAGTGCGGATTTTCAGCCAGCGGCCATACATGCCCATGGGTTCGAACAGGATAAAGCAAATCAGGATCACGCCGAAGATGCCAAATTCCAGCCCCGGGATGGCGACCGTGTTACCACCAAACGCCGCCGCAACGTATTCCTTCGAGATCGACAAGAACTGCGGCAGAAAGCCAATGACGATAGCCCCAAGAAAGGCGCCGTGGATTGAGCCCAAGCCGCCGATGACGATCATCATCAGCAACTGGATTGAGATTATGACACTGAACGTTTCGTTGTTGAACGCGCCGGCATAAAGCCCCATCAGCGCGCCGGCCCATCCGGTCACCGCACAAGACAGCGCAAACGAGAGCGTCTTGGTTTTGGCAACGTCCACACCCATCGCCTGCGCCGAGACCTCGGAATCGCGCACGGCAATGAAGCTGCGCCCCAACGGTGCGCGCAGCAGGTTGATATACCCAAGGGTTACAAAAATAGCGACGATCAGGACCAGCCAGAAGAACTGATCCGGTGTCGCCCAACGGTCGACCAGATGGCCGAAGATTTCTACGCCACCCAGATACTTACCCGCGACGCCGCCGGTGATCGGTTCGGCCAATACGATGACGTCGTCCATCAGGATGGACAGGGCCATGGTGAAAATCGCAAGGTATATGCCATGCAGGCGCAGGGCAGGGATGGCGACCGTTACGCCGGCAATCCCGGTCAGGATACCCGCCAGAGGGAAGGCGACCAGGAAGGGAACGCCAGCTTCGATCAGGATGACATTGGCATAACAGCCAAAGGCAAGAAACGCTGCGTGGCCCAGGCTGACCTGACCCGTGTGCCCTGTCAGGATCATCAGGCCGAGACCTGCGATGGCCCAGATCAGCACGTTGGTCAGCTCGCCGAGATAAAAGTCATCCAGAAGCCAAGGTGCTGCGGCGACAATTGCCAGCAGGATCAAGTACATGGTCAGTTGAAAACTGTCTTTCCACGGCCTGATATCCTGCATGTAATCTGTTTTGAAAACAATCCGCATGCGTTTAGACCTTCTTGACCCGAACCTGACTGAACAGCCCGTTGGGCCGGAATATGAGGACCGCCAGAAGCAAAGCGTATGGCGCGATCTGACTGTAACCCGCTGCTATGTAACGGCTGGCAAAGGGTTCTATCACACCAACAATCAATCCTCCGGCCAAGGCACCAGGAAGGCTGCCGAACCCACCTATCACGGCAGCTGCAAAAGCCTTTATTCCCAACAGGCCGGTGGTTGGATCAACAGACCCTTTGGCGGCAAAAAGAATGCCAGCGATTCCGGCCACCACTCCGGCTAAAGCCCAGATAATCCCCTGAACACGTTTGACAGGGATACCCATGTAATAGGCAGCCAGCTGGTTCTGGGAGGCGCCCTGCATCGCCAGCCCCAATCTTGTTTTGCTGAAAAAGACGTAAAGGCCCCAGGTCAGCAGGATCGTGACGACAATTACAGCCACATCCTCCATCCCCAGCACCAGCCCGCCAAACCGGACTTCTTTGCCGGCCAATGGGTTTTGCAGCGTCTGCGGTTCGTGTCCCCAGATCAGACCAGCGACAAACCGGATCACAAAACCCAATGCGATGGTGAGGATGACAACCGCGGTCTGGCTTTCCCCAAACAAGCGGCGGATGATCAGGCGATCCAGAAGGTAGCCCAAAGCCCCCATGATCCCCAAGGAGATCGGCAGAGCCAGCCAAAAGGGCAGGCCCATATATTCAGTATTTGTCAGGCCAATGGTGACGAAGGCGCCCAGCATCATGAAATCGCCTTGCGCGAAATTCACAGCCTCGGTCGCTTTGTAGATCAGAACAAAGCCAAGTGCGATCAGGCCGTAGACACAGCCATTCGCCAGCCCGCTGATCAGCAGCTGCGCGTTATCCAAACTCTCCTCCCCATGTCGGTGGCCCGACGTTTGAACAGCCCGCAGGTTTGCTTAGATGCGCGGGTCTTGCTCTACTATGGCGTGATAATCACCTTTCCGTCACTCTTTTTCAGCGCATCGGCGAGATTTGGGATCAGATTCTTCAACGTAAGCCGTTCCGACACATCAGTTTTCCACCGACCATCGGCAAAACGCGCCTGAACCTCGGCCACCACACGCATCTGATTGGCGGGGGGCGTGGACATCATCCATTGGGTCAGCCAGAACCCTTCGATCCGCTTGCCCATGAATATCAACTGCCCGGTCTGTGTGAGCGTAGGCGAGTCGCTGCCCAGCTTGCCATAGCAAACCCAACGCGCCTGATTGGGCATGGCGCAGAACAGCTGTTCAGAAAGCTGGTCCATCACCGCATCCAGGAACACGCGCGGTTTTAGCGTCGCGCTCAGGTCCGAGAATTTCTGTGCCACGTCTGGGTCTGTAGTGACCAAAACTTCGGATGCGCCCAAGTTTTTCAGCGACTCGACTGTCTCTTCACGGCGGACCAAAGCGATCGGTTTCAACCCGAGATCCCGACCTAGACTGCACATCAGTTTGCCCAACTGACTGGTTGCAGCAGAAACGACAAACGCCTCACCCGCCTCTTTTGCTATGTCGACCATCGCCATCGCGGTTAGCGGATTCACAATCTGCGCCGCCCCGTCGTCGTCCGAGATATCGGGGCGCAGTGGGATGCACATCTGCATCTGAGTCACAACGTACTCAGCCCATGCTCCGGAACCTGCCGCAACAAAGGCAACACGCTGGTCTTGCAGAGCCTCGGCGCCTTTGCCTGTAGCGACGACATCCCCGCATCCTTCAAAACCAGCAGCTGCACCTTTAACGCGTGGCTGCCCATATTCACCCTTGATGAAATGCATGTCAGAAGGGTTGACGGATGCGGTCCGCAAACGGATCAGAACCTGCCCCGGACCCGGTTCGGGAACTGGCAGCTCCGCCTCAGCCAGCCAATCCGCGGCATCGTCGATCACAGGCCCGGTCATTGCGCCAGAATATCCGTCATGTTTCAGAATTGTAGCGAACATCGAGGAGGGAAGAGCAGACATGTTTTTCATCCTTAAAAGCGCATGTATAGCACGCGACCGGGTGGCCGATAACCAGGGTTCAGGCGGGGAAGCTCTGGCTGCGATACAGGCTGGAGTTTGTCGCAAACCAAACAAAAGCGGTGCGCCGGGTCAACCAAACCGGGATTTTACGTCGCGGCAGCTCATCAGATGCGCGGCAAAGGGCCGACCCGTCGGATCGGCCCTTTGGTTTTTATTGTTGGGTCAGCAGGTTGCGCAAATCCTGCATTTTTTCGACAACCAATTCCGGCGAGGCCTTGATGTCATCAAGGATCCGGATTGCGCCAGTCTTAACTTCTTCAGTCAGAGTACTGTTTTCGACTGATGCGACCATCGTTTCGTAATCGAAATTCTGTATCGTCAACATGCCCCCTTGAATCCAGGAGTTGAACAGGTCCTGACCTTGGCCTGCCACTGCAGCAACCTGATCGCCGGCCTGTTCAGCAACCGAAGACGCAGCTTCGTTGGCTTGTTCGGTCAGTGAAGACGCTGCATCGCCAACTTGCTCAGCCGCTGAGTCCACCGCATCTGCGGCTTGATCCGTCAGGGAAGTGGCTGCATCCGTGGCCGTATCTGCCGCATCCGTCGCGGTGTCCTGAGCAGCGGAAGCGGTTTCGTCCACAGCATCGTTCACATCCTGCTCGGCTGCCTGAAGCTGCTCGGCCGGTGTCGGCTCGGGTTGGTTGAGGTAAAGGTATCCGCCAGCGCCAATTGCGGCGATGACGACTGCAACAATAAGTGTACGCGACATGTGTGTCTCCTTTGGAAAATGTGTCGCCGGGATGGGTCAACGCTAGCGAGTCGCAAAGGGGAATTCCCGAGAAATGTCAGCAGAATACGGGCATGAGCCATGCTACGCTGATCTGGCAGGTAGGGCGTGGCGATAACACGCCAACACGCATGTGCCCGGTCATTTTCTTGCGCTGAGCGCCTTGCAAACGCTACGAACCGACCAACAGGCAGCGATGCTATCGATTTGTGCTGTCAGAAGGGTTTTGCGACTCTGAATGAGTGGCGGAGAGACACGGATTCGAACCCTGGGTAGGCTTGCACCCACAACGGTTTTCGATATCAAGTCAAAAGAGCTCACACCAATAAAACAAGGGCGAAAATATGCAAGTCGGCATGGTAAGCGGGTAGGGGTGTCATAGAAGAGCGTCGTAGAGCTGAGACTGGAGATTACTAACTTCGACGCACCTCTCTATGATAAAATCTCAGCACAGTTGGCAAAAAGCACCACGTTGCCAGCAAGATTGCTCTGGCCCCATGAATGAATAGACACATCGCTCAATACTTGAGATGTTACGAACCGATTTGCCTTTTCTGGGGCCTTAAAAAATTGGGAGCGGTGGGAACTATGCTTAACAGGAGGCACTTTGTTGCATCTTCATTAGCGATGCTTTCTCAGCCGTTGTTTTCGACACGCGCAACAGCATCTACTTCTTCCCAATGGGCGGCATGGGACGCCAGGGTAACACCGCCCAATTTTGATCCCGCGAAATCTAATCCTTGGGGGCTACACCCGCGTTTCCTGCCTCAGCGCGTGCAAACCAACCGAGCACTTGTTCCGGGTGACATCCATGTCGATGCTGTCGCACGCTATCTGTATTTCATCGAAGACGGTGGCATGGCAATGCGTTACGGCGTAGCCATTGCGCGGGGTAATCTTTACGAGCCCGGAGTCTACACAATCAAGCGAAAGGCCAAATGGCCGCGTTGGACTCCCACCGCCGAAATGATTGAGCGCGACCCTGAGGAATATACTCAATTTGCGGATGGTGTGCCCGGTGGGCCGACAAACCCATTGGGATCAAGGGCGTTGTATTTATACGAAGGTAGTCGCGATACATACTTGCGAATTCACGGAACACCTTACCCAAGATCCATCGGAGGTCGCGCAAGTTCCGGCTGCGTAAGGATGGCTATGCCGCATATCATCGGGCTTTATGATCGCGTCAGGGCAGGGTCTACGGCGCATCTCTATCCCCCCGAGCGGCTTCTGACCGCGACCAGCTGACAGGCGTTTGTTAGGCGCGCGTACAGATCGGGCGCCCGTCAATAGTCCTGAGTGGCAGGAAAGTTGTTTCGACAGGCCCAACGTAGCGATACCAATAGCACCCGTCCTCGGGCATGATTTTAACAGCGGTCAGGTCCTGCCCAGGCGCCGCGATCTCGGCGACGGCGTCCGGAACTCGCGAAAGCGTTCCGGGCTCGCTATCTGCAGATAGCGATGTTGTTTCAGTACAGGCGCTGATGAACAAAAGTACGGCCAGTGCTTGCAAAGCTTTCTTGGAGGACATGACGCGTAGCCCACTATGATTGTCAGTTGTAGTAGCTGTTACCCTCGCACCGGCGGGAGATCACTTCAATTCACCAAGAACTAAGCGATTGTTAGCGTTGCTTTTTTGTGCT
The DNA here is from genome assembly GCF_947489545.1 of uncultured Ruegeria sp. Taxonomy (NCBI): domain Bacteria; kingdom Pseudomonadati; phylum Pseudomonadota; class Alphaproteobacteria; order Rhodobacterales; family Roseobacteraceae; genus Ruegeria; species uncultured Ruegeria sp. Next base: position 112,353 of record NZ_CANLDZ010000005.1, read on the forward strand.
CGGCCAATTCAAAATAGCCAAGTTTGGTTTGAAGCGGCCTGAGGACACGTCCAAGAAAACTGTTTTTCCACAACGGCTTGATGATTTGAGTGCGCCTCTGGGGATTAAATCCCTACCCAGCCGTTGTGACCTGCCAAATGACATATCGCTTATGCAAAGCTTTTGCATGTTGACCTTCCAGCGCAGGAACCGGGCATACGAGTAAATTGAGTCGAGTAACAACAATAATCGTTTTGGACGACAGGCATGAAGCAGAGCAAAAATAGACACGGCATTTCACGCCGCCGGGTGATTGCCGGATTTGCTGCGACGACACTTATTCCCACACCGGCCGTTTGGGCTCAATCCGGATCAACTGCCGGTACGCATCGCAATGTATCGTCGTTTCGCGTAGCGCAATGGCAGGACCATTTTGAGACCCTCAAAAACGGCGCTATCCTATCAGACACCCAGTCTAAAGTGCTGCAATATTGGTCCGAGGATCAAAGCGTCTATCGTCTGTACCCAAGCAGCGTCCCACTCACGGAAGACCTCACGCGGCTTGGGTACACGACGATCATAAGAAAGGTCGAAGGGCCGTCGTGGCGACCGACACCGGCTATGAAAGAGCGCAATCCAGCGTGGCCTGATTATGTAGGGCCCGGTCCGGAGAACCCGCTCGGCACGCATGCACTTTACCTGAGCTGGCAGTACTATCGAATTCATGGCACCAACGATACGCGAAAAATCGGCCGGAAATCTTCGAACGGCTGTATCGGTCTTTACAATGAGCAGATCGCTGAACTGTTTGAACTCGCCACCATTGGTACGCAGGTAAAACTGATTTGACCTTGGTCAGTTAGTCTTTCGGACGCCTGCTAATACAGAACAACTGAAAATCATGTGAAACACTGAGATGGATAAGCTTACACTCTTGATAGCCGGGGTAGCGATCGCAGGTGCCGCTGCAATCGTCTACAACCTTAACCAGCAACCAACAGGTCACTCGATGACGCCACCTGATACGTCAGCACTGGAGCAAGGAGACCCAATCGAAAACGTCAATCTGCCGGACCAGCTAAGCGAATTTGCGGCCGTCGGCAAAGTGGCATTCGACGTCAAATGTTCGGCGTGCCATGGCGCGAATGCAACAGGTCTGCAAGGCCTTGCACCACCTTTGGTGCATAAAATCTATGAACCAAGCCACCATTCGGACGAGTCATTTTATGTGGCAGTCCAGAATGGAGTTCGGGCACACCATTGGAAGTTCGGCAATATGCCGCCGGTCGATGGCTTGACCCGTGCGGATGTGAAAGGCATCGTGGCGTATATCAGAGAGCTGCAGCAGGAAAACGGGATTTTCTGAAGGTGACGAGCCGAATGGGCAGTGCAATTCGTTACATCATACTGTCAATGGTGCTGACCATTGGCGGGCTGCTTGTGACGGCCGATTCTGCTCATGCACATGGCAGTGGTTCACAGCACGTGATTGACCAAACGGACTCCGCGGATGTTGAGCATGTCAAGCAGGGTCATCCCGGACATTGTCATGGCGGAACGATTTGCAACGCTGTTGGTCTATTTTCGATGGGTCCACCACCGCCTGGCCCCCAAGATACTGAACAAAGATACTCGATCCCTCGAGCCCAATACCGGGTTCTCGGTATCGCGGCGTTTGACCCACCACCGCCGCGCGTCCTGATCTGACCAGTCGAATTGCGCTCAACCTGGGCGCGTCGAAGCAGACGACAAGGACAAAACAATGAACATTCTAAAAATGACCACAGGCGTTGCCCTGGTTTCTCTGTTCGCAGCCGCCGCCCTGGCGCATGGTGGCGCAACCGGCATCGTCAAAGAACGCATGGATGGTATGTCCGCGATGAAGGACAGCATGAAGATCCTTACGCCGATGATGCAGGGGAAAACGCCCTACAATGCGCAAACGGTACGAAGCGAGGCCAAGAAAATCGGGCGGTACGCTGGCGAGGGCATGACAAAGCTGTTTCCAGAGGGATCTGATGGCAAACCCTCGGAGGCCAAATCGGAGATCTGGCAGGATTGGGGTTCATTTGCAGAGTTAGCCAGCCAGTTGGAAACCTACTCTGAAGGCCTTGTGCTTGCGGCGGACAACGGGTTGATGATGTCCGGGTCGGGCCATGGTTCGGGCATGATGGGCGGCGCATCCATGATGGGTGGCGGTTCTATGATGGGTGCCGGAATGATGGGCGGCAGTCCAAACCAGGCACAACTTTCTGAAATGCCGGCAGATGGTGTGTTCATGATGCTGAGCCAGACATGCTCGGCATGTCACACGCAATTTCGGTCGGAATAGGAATGCGTCATGAGACCGATATTCCGATTGGGCCTTGCTGCCGCCGTAACGGCGTCAGCGGGACTTGTTGCCGTGATGGCTTGGCCAATTGGCCAGCCCTTACAAGCTCTCGACATTCAGGGTGACGTTAACCGCGGGGCTTATCTGGCAAGGGCAAGTGGCTGTATCGCTTGCCACACAGATTTTGCCAAAGGGGGCGCGCCCTTGGCCGGTGGGGTGGAGTTGGATACCCCGTTCGGCACGCTCTTTTCGCCGAACCTGACCACAGATCCCGATCACGGGATCGGTGACTGGACAATCGAGGAGTTTGCTCGCGCTGTGCGTCAAGGCGTGTCACCCGGCGGACAACCCTACTATCCGGCCTTTCCTTATCCGTTCTATGCCAATTTCACGGATCAGGATATCGCCGATCTCTGGGCCGCCTGGCAAACGGTTGCACCGGTAGCGGAACCGTCAAAAGAGCAGGAAATGGCGTTCCCCTTCAATCAGAGATGGGGCCTGAAGCTGTGGCGCGCGGCTTTTCTGGAACCACCCCGCACTGATCCCGTGCCGGGCAATGACGAAGTGTGGAACCGGGGCCGGCTACTGGTCGAAGGTGCCACGCATTGTGCGGCCTGCCACACCGGGAGGAACCTGGCTGGCGCAAGAAATTCGGACACGGAACACTTCAAAGGAAGTGACTCCCCGCCGGGCGGTGACAAGGCACCGGCCATCGACTTTGAGACCCTGCAAAAGCGTGGTTGGACGGTAGATGATTTGGCCTACGCGTTGCGCACCGGCGTCATGCCTGATGGCGATGTCTTCGGCGGCGCCATGGGAGAGGTCGTAAACTATGGCACCAGCTTTCTGACAGACGAAGACCGGAAGGCAATGGCGACCTATCTGCTGGATGTGCACGACGGGGGGTAATCGAGTGAGAGATCAAATTTTCTTTGGAGGGAAGTCCTCATGAAGCTCAATCGCAGGCAATTCGTTGCAGGCACGTCGGCACTAATCGCAGTGCCGGTTATCGGGAGGGCGGCTACCGCCCCCCGAATAATCGAGGCGCGTTCAGGATTGGCACGTGTTGCCCCCGACAGCTATCCTGAAACCGAGATATGGGGATATGATGGCGGTGTTCCGGGCCCCGAAATTCGTGCCCGGCAGGGCGAAACGGTTCGCCGGACGCTCCTGAACTCACTGCCTCAGCCTACGGCAATCCATTGGCATGGACTGCGCGTTCCAAACAACATGGATGGGGTGCCGGGTCTTACACAGGAGGCTGTACCAACAAGCGGCGAGTTTCAGTATGACTTGCCCCTGAAGGATGCAGGAACCTTCTGGTACCACTCTCATAACCAGTCAACGGAACAAGTGGCCAGGGGCCTTTACGGCGCGTTCATCGTCGACGAAACGGACCCGCCGGACACGGATCGTGACATTACGATCCTGCTCGATGACTGGAGGTTGGGTCAGGACGCCCAAATCGTCGATGATTTTGGCGCGATGCATGACTGGACGCATGCAGGCCGAATGGGAAATTACGTTCACGCGCACATATCGCCCATGACAGAAGTTCTGACAAACCAACGTTTGCGACTTCGAATGGTCAACGTGGCAACTGATCGGATCATGTATGTCTCAATAGGTGGCGCAAACGGGAAACTGGTCGCTTATGATGGCATGCCTGTAAGGCAGCCAGAGGATTTTGAAATCCTTGTTTTCGGGCCTGCACAGCGAGCAGACTTGATCGTCGATGTCACAGCGGAATCGAGCGAAGCCATTCAAATAACTCTTCACGAACGCGATGAATCATTTGTCATCGCTGAGATCCCGGTTTCGGGAAGCGGTACATCTGCTAATCGCGGTGAGATCGGAGCTCTGCCACCCAACCCTGTTTCTTTTCTTGAAGATGTTTCTGACGCCTTAAAGGTTCCATTGTTGATGGAAGGCGGGGCGATGGGCGGACTGCGTCAAGGTACTTACAACGGCCAAGTCATGAGCGCCAATGAGTTGGTTCAGGAAGGACAGATCTGGACATTCAACGGTGTCGCAGGGTTGCCCGAAGACCCGCTCGCTTCCGTTTCGCGTGGCGAAATAATCCGGATTCAGATGCAGAACGACACTGTCTTTGCGCACGCCATGCACTTGCACGGGACGCACTTTCAGGAAGTTCTGCCGAACGGGAGCCTGGGACCGCTGCGAGACACAATACTGGTTGACCGGATGGAAACGCGGGAGATTGCGTTCGTTGCGGATAACCCGGGGGGCTGGCTGTTTCATTGCCACATGCTGTCGCATCAGGCCGCTGGTATGAAGACCTGGCTGAGCGTGGCGTGATGAACAAGAGCGCGGCGAAATGGGTGTCACTGGCTGCTGTGGTGATCATTGTCGCGGTCGCTGGCTGGGGCCTTAGTGGGCGTGCACAGAACAGTGCATCGGCGGATTCGGCACGTGGTTCAGTTTTGTACGCCGAAAATTGTGCGTTATGCCACGGAGCAAAATTGGAGGGTCAGCCTGATTGGCAAACACCTGATCCAGATGGCGTCTTGCGGGCGCCCCCACATGACCGAACCGGACACACCTGGCATCACGGCGACAAGCTGTTGTTCGACTATACCAAACTTGGCGGGGATCAAACCTTGAAACAGATGGGTGTCGCTGACGTCAAAAGCGGCATGCCGGGTTTCGGAGAAACCCTGTCGGATCAGGATATCTGGGACATCCTCGCCTTCATCAAGGAGAGTTGGCCGGATCGGGAACGCAAGCTGCAAGAGCAGCGCACCAAGGCAGAACAAACGGAAGGAAGCTGATGTGAACCTAATACTTGCAGGCTCAATCGCCATCGCCATGTCGATTGGCGTTCCTACGGCTCGCGCCGACGAGCTGTCTGAAGCCGATGTAAAACGACTGGCTCTCGAAGCCATTTGGAAAACCCTGAGATCATCATGCATGCGATTCAATTTCTTCAACAGCGCGAGGATCATGCAAGAGCAGAAGCAATTGGAAGCGTCTTGGAAAATCAGCGTGAATTGCTGGAACAGGATCCGAATGCGCCTGTCATCGGAAACCCGGAAGGCGACGTAACCGTGGTCGAGTTTTTTTGACTATAACTGCCCATATTGCAAACGCGCTGCCCCAGTCGTGAAAAACGTAATCGCAGGCGATTCCGATGCCCGAGTGGTTTATTGAGAATGGCGCATACTCGGAGAAGGTTCCGACTTGGCGGCAGGCACCGCCTTGTCTCACGAAACCAGGGAAAATACGAAGAATTTCATTGGGTGCTTATGGCTCTGAACGGTTGCGCCACTGAGGCCACTGTTATGAAAGTTGTTCGGGAACTTGGCCTGGACGAGGATCAATTGCGCGCAGATATGGAGGCGCCGGAAGTCGACGCAAAGTTATTGGGAAAGAAAGTTAGCATCAACACTTGACCTTCCACCTGCTGGAACCCTTATGTTGCCCATCAGCATAATACTTGTGGTGATAACATGACTAAGAATTCACTTGTGCGGTTTCAGGTACAGGGTATGAACTGCGCTTCCTGCGTAGGACGGGTCGAGCGCGCGCTGAAAGCTGTTCCAGGGGTAGATGCCGCTTCGGTTAATCTTGCCAGCGAAAGCGTTCAGGTCGATTTCGGCGATCCAGCTGATAAGGCGGCGATTGCAGATGCGCTAAGCAGCGCCGGATACCCGGTACGGACCGAAGAGGTCACTCTGGACGTGCAGAACATGACCTGCGCATCATGTGTAGGGCGCGTTGAACGCGCCTTGCAAGCTGATGATGGCGTATTGTCCGCGTCGGTCAATTTGGCCACCGAGAGTGCTACTGTGCGTTATGCCGAGGGTGTCACCACACCCGAAGCCATCGCGGCGCTTGCGGCATTTGCTGGCTATCCGGCGAGCCTGCGATCCGCGACGCAGACCGAACCACAAGACCGCAAAGCCGAAGAGATTCGCCAATTGGCTGGGCGAACAAGTTTTGCCGCTTTGCTCGCTTTGCCGGTATTCATTCTTGAAATGGGCTCGCATGTTACTCCGGGCATGCACCACCTGATAGCGAGCACAATCGGTATCCAGAACAGCTATTACCTGCAATTCCTTCTGACCACGATCGTTCTTTTTGGCCCAGGATTGCAGTTCTATACCAAGGGATTCCCTTCCTTGGTCAAAGGCGCGCCGGACATGAACTCTCTGGTGGCCCTGGGTACTTCGGCGGCATATGGGTTCTCACTGATCTCGACCTTTGCGCCGGGTATTCTTCCGGCCGGAACCGCAAACGTCTACTATGAGGCCGCAGCGGTGATCGTGGTTCTCATATTGCTGGGGCGGTTCCTCGAGGCGCGCGCCAAGGGCCGAACTGGTGAAGCGATCCGAAAACTGGTCGGTCTGCAGGCAAAAACAGCGCGTGTTGAGCGCGACGGATCGGTTATTGAGCTTCCGATCGAGCAGATCGTTGTTGGGGATATTGTGCACGTTCGACCGGGCGAGAAGATCGCGGTGGATGGTGCCGTAATGACCGGCGCGTCATATGTCGATGAAAGCATGATCACCGGCGAGCCGGTTCCTGTTGAAAAGAGCGAAGGCGCAACTGTGGTCGGAGGGACCGTAAACGGCACTGGTGAATTGACGTACCGTGCCGAAAATATCGGCGCAGACACTATGTTGGCCCAGATCATTCAGATGGTCGAACAAGCACAGGGTGCCAAGCTTCCGATTCAAGGTCTGGTCGACCGCATCACGCTGTGGTTCGTGCCTGCAGTGATCGCAGTGGCCGTTGTGACTGTGCTGGTTTGGATGTTGTTCGGACCCGATCCCGCGCTCAGCCTGGCGATGGTGGCCGGGGTTGCGGTACTGATCATTGCTTGCCCTTGCGCCATGGGGTTGGCCACACCAACCTCAATCATGGTTGGCACCGGCCGCGCGGCCGAGATGGGCGTCCTGTTCCGAAAGGGCGACGCCTTGCAAATGCTGCAGGAAGCCACCGTTGTTGCGGTGGACAAGACGGGGACTTTGACCGAAGGGCGCCCGGAACTGACCGACCTGATTGTGGCCGAAGGAATGATCGAGGATGAGGTTCTGCGCCTTGTTGCTTCAGTTGAGGTCAAATCCGAACATCCAATCGCCACGGCCATCGTGCGCGCGGCTGAAACTCACGGTCTGGAGCTTCCGAAGCCAGAAGACTTCACTTCGATCACTGGTTACGGGGTAAGCGCTTCAGTCGAAGGTCATACAATCCTGATCGGGGCCGACCGCCTGATGAGTCGCGAAGGGGTTGAAATGGGCGCGTTGACTGATCGGGGCGCTGAACTCGCAATCAACGGAAAGACTCCACTTTATGCCTCCGTAGACGGATTTATTGCAGCCGTCATCGCTGTGGCGGATCCAATCAAAACCACCACGCCTGACGCCATTGAAGCTTTACACAAACTCGGTCTGAAAGTAGCGATGATCACCGGTGACAATATCGCTACTGCCAAATCCATCGCGGCGCAGTTGGGTATCGATCATGTTGTGGCCGAAGTTCTACCTGAAGGTAAAGTGTCCGCGTTGCAGGATCTGCGTTCAAATGGTGGGAAACTGGCCTTTGTAGGCGATGGCATCAATGATGCGCCCGCTCTTGCGGCTGCGGACGTTGGAATTGCAATTGGTACAGGCACTGACATCGCCATTGAGGCGGCCGACGTCGTTCTGATCTCAGGCGACCTTACAGGTGTGGTCAACGCTTTCGGTATTAGTCGGCGAACTATGCGTAACATCCGCCAAAACCTGTTTTGGGCGTTCAGCTACAACACGCTGCTTATACCGGTTGCGGCGGGGGCGCTATACCCGTTTGGCGGTCCACTACTGTCGCCGGTTTTAGCTGCAGGTGCCATGGCTCTGTCCAGTGTATTTGTTCTGACCAACGCGCTGCGGTTGCGCTGGGTAAAGCCGATCAAAGTTGGGCGAGATCAGATCTCGCAGAGCACCGAGCAGGCGCTGCGATCAGCGCCTGCCGAATAGAATGGGAGAACCACTGTGAATATCGGAGATGTAGCAGAACGTTCGGGTCTGCCAGCCAAGACCATCCGCTATTACGAGGATATCGGATTCATCAAACCCAGACGCAGCCCGAACGGATATCGCCATTTTGACGAGAAGGAACTGCACAAACTGGCTTTCATCGGGCGGGCTCGTTCTTTGGGCTTCACCATTGAGGATTGCCGCTCGCTACTGGCGATGTACGAAGACAAAGAACGCGCAAGCGCAGATGTAAAGGATATTGCCAAACAGAACTTGAAAGAGATTGATGCCAAGATTGCCGACCTAAAGGCGATGCATGCGACACTGTCTCATCTGATCAATGAATGCGCCGGAGACAATCGGCCCGACTGTCCAATTCTAAAAAACTTGGGCCAAGCGTAGTTGCCCCCGGTCGCTTGATTTGCCTCCAATTTGGGCAACTTTTTTCTTCAGCCGCGGCTATTCGCGTTTTTTAACGTGCGCCGTACTACCAAATTTAGTTTTGTCGGATTCGGGTTTGCACGTTCGCTATGATCGCACTTCGTGCGGTCTATGGTAAGTGAGTTGATCACTGTTTTGAGGTAACGCTTCTGACGTCTGTCCGTTTGGCGATGACAATCGTCGGCACTTTTGCTTTTACAAACAATGACGTTAAGATCGCAGACACTTACGACCAATATGACGTTTCGATCGCATCAAAAGCATCAGAGTTCAAACACGACCATAGCCGCTTACATTCTACGACCGATCAACATCAAGCAAATGACCACGTGCATCATGGCGGGGAATGCCATTCCGATATCTGTTGCGTCGGTGAATATCTAACCCAAGTAGGTCTTGTGGTTTTGGTTGAAGCTGTTGGTCAAAAAAACTGTAACATGGATACGGACATACATCGCTCTCGGGCGCCTCTGACGCCTGATCGCCCTCAACAAATCGCCTAACGTCCACAGGCCCGCAATTGCGGGTTTTCATGTTGTTTCGGTCCTAGCATGCACTGCGACCGTCAGGAGACTGTTACATGTGGAAGGTATGCGGCACTATCAGTACATGCCTTGACGTGTGGTCTGGGTGGAGGTGTCATTCTTGAAAGACTGTAATTGAATCCAAGCGATCAGGGCTAGTCGAATGAACCAGAAGTCCTCCATGGATAGCACCGATGGAACCGAATTGCGGCAGCTTGGACCTGGAAAATCGGCAATGGGTATGGGCTTGATGCCGGCTTATTCTGGGCAGGAATCTACCGGCGACCCTTAAGAAGTCGTCTTGAGCTCTGCCGCAAAATGGCGACCCCAAAACCGAACACCTGTTTATTGAAAGCCCGAAGGCGGGGTCGAAATAGAAACCATCTGCTACTACGAACGCGAAGGTATAGTATCAAAACCCGCACGAGCTCAGAACAATCGTCGCCTCTATTCAGCAAGCGGGGTGGGAAGACTGCGATTTTTGAAGAAGTGCCATGACCTGGACCTCCCTCTCTCGGACGCAAAGACTGACAATGATGGAAGACATCTGAGTCTGGCCTCTGGGCTGAAACTCAGGGTCCGAGATTTGGACAAATCACGTCAGACCAAGGTCTGTGGCACGGTAACAGATAGTAGTTCATAGTCGATTTCACGATGAGAGCGAAAGTAACTGACCTGACGATTGGCAATTGGTCTTTGTCGCGAGTATTTCTTGCGGCCAGCATTTTCGTGATGGGCACTGCTACCGCGATCGTCGGGGTATGGGTATCAAATCGAATTCAGAACGCCGTCGTGCAGAACTCCGCCAATTCCGCGGCGCTGTATATGGAAAGCGTAGTATCCCCGCTCAGCCAAGAATTGGCGCATGGCGACCGCCTTTCAGAGCAAGCAAGCCTTGCGCTGGACGAGATTTTCATGACCCAACCAATGAGCGACCGCATTGTTTCGTACAAGTTCTGGAAGCAAGGCGGCGTGATTGCACATGCCTCGGACACGGGCATCATTGGGAACCGTTTCAATCCAACGGATGATTTAAGGCGAGCGTGGAACGGAGGAATCTCTGGCTCTTTCGAAGAGCTTGATCATGCCGAAAGCGCTGCCGAAGCGGCACTTGGGATACCATTACTTGAAGTTTACAGCCCCATCCGCGAACTCTGGTCCGGCGAAATCATCGCAGTTGCGGAGTTCTACGAAAGAGCTGATCAGCTGGAGTTAGACTTAGCCAAGGCCAGGCGAACAAGTTGGTTGGTCGTCGGCTCCGCATTTCTGGCAAGTACTATTGTTTTGTATTCCATCGTCGCAATTGGCGACAAAACAATTCGACGACAGGGGAATCTCCTTAAACAGCGCCTGACAGAAAGTGAAAGGATGGCTGAGCAGAATGCCCTGCTGAGGGCGCGTGTGGTCGAGGCGTCAGAAAGATATGCCACGCAAACAGATCGGTTCCTCAAGAATCTTGGTGCAGAGCTACATGATGGTCCTGCGCAATACCTGTCGCTCGCCGCGCTACGATTGGAGGCTGCGTTTTCAGAACGCTCTGAAAAGCCAAGGGAGGCAGAAGAAATCCAGCAGTCTTTGCAGAAGTCTCTGACTGAAATTCGTGCTATTTCGCGAGGACTGTCCGCGCCAGACATCGACAAGCTGGCACTTGTCGATGTCGTGAAGAGAGCCGTAGAAGATCACGTAGAACAAAGCCCGCTGCGGCCGGACGTTTCGTTCCAGGGTAGCAAGGCCCCGGAGTTGTCATTGTCTGACAAGCTGTGTGTGTTTCGGTTCCTCCAGGAAACGCTTTCCAACGCCGCGAGATATGCCCCAGCTTCCAACTGCACTGTTACCTCTGAGGTGCAGAGCGACCGCATAGTTGTAAAGGTCAAAGACGACGGACCTGGATTTGATAAGTCAGAAGAAACCGCTTTGGGCAACGATGGAGGCCAAGGGTTATTGGGTTTGCGGGATCGGGTCGAGAGTGTTGGCGGCAGGTTAGAAGTCGCGACGAGGCTGGGCGAAGGCACCACCATTGCTATGACACTGTTTCCAAGAAAGATGAGTGTATCATGACAACAACTGTCGTTATTGCAGATGATCATCCAATTTTCAGAGATGGTTTGCAGCGAACGTTGGAGGAATCTGATGGGTTCGAAGTTTTGGCTGCTGGTTCCAATGCTGAAGAGGCAATATCGCTTGTCGGAACGCATCAGCCGGACGTAGCCATTCTTGATCTCTCGATGCCCGGTGGTGGGATAAGCGCGACACGCCAAATTGCGGCGATGGCAAATCCGCCCTTCATTGCGATTTTAACGGTCTCAGAGAACAGCAGCGATGTCGCGGACGCATTGGAGGCGGGTGCGATTGGTTATATCGTGAAAGGAGTGACAGCGAGCGAGTTGACGGCTTCCCTAGGCAGCATAGCCGCAGGTGAAGGGTTCGTTTCTCCGGGCTTGGCCTCTCGGGTACTGCTTCAAATCAACGCTGACACCGGCACCTCAAAGAACGGCAGCATTCTCGATGACCTTACGCATCGCGAAGAAGAGATACTTCGACGTGTGGCTAAAGGGTTAAGCAATAGAGAAATCGCCGAGGAATTGGATCTTCAGGAAAAGACTGTGAAGCATTACATGACGGCAATTCTGTCCAAGCTTCATGCACGAAATCGGGTAGAGGCCGCACTCATTGCTCATGAGGTTTGGAACAAGGGAGACTAACTGCGGTCTCTTTGACAAAGTTGGCGGCCTCTCACCAAGAGAAACCGCCAACGGATCATCGACTATAGTTGCTGCTTAGTTTGCAACCGCTTGTAATCTCCGGCGATCTGAGGCCGTAGCGTTCCTCTCAACAACAGTCCGATTGTACTGGTCTTTCAACTCGTAGCGCCCAAACTCGATCTCCTCTTTCCAACCGTTGGCATAGTTTACTTCAATATTGTTGCCCTGGCGTTCGATTTTCGTGGGTCGACTTCCAGCAGTACCTCCTTGCCCGGAAGAGCGTACGTTGTCGATTGAGATACCATTCGCCAAAGACCGAAGCCTTGAGACATCGGCACCGGTCGCGGGGCGCTCCTCGACAGTTCGGTTCTGAGCATTTTTTCTCTCATACCGCCCGTTTTCGATCTCTTCCTTGGTGCCGTCAGCGTAACGCACTTCAATGCCGTTGGCGTTTGTTTCAACCTTTGTTACCCCGGTCGAACCCGACGGCTTGCCCCCAGCTTGAGAACTATCTTTCTTTCCGCTGCCCTTTTTGGAACGTTTCGAGGCATCATCGTCATCGTCATCGTCATCGTCGCGACCACTTTTGCCTGATCCTGAATTGTCGTCACGATCATCATCCCGGTCGTCGTCACGATCATCGTCTCTGTCGTCGTCGCGATCATCGTCTCTGTCGTCGTCGCGATCATCTCCATCTTTCCCCTTGCCGCTCTTTGCAAAGGCATATGACGGTTCAAAATGTAGGCGACCGTCTTCATCAAATGCTGGCACATAAGGCGTCGCCGCAATCAACGAAGCCAACGCCGCAGTACCAAGAAGTTGACCCAGCTTTCTTTGAATTTTCATTTTCGCCTCCAATTCTGAGCGTCACGCTTCGTGACGTTGGAGACAGGTTACTTCTGGTTCGGCTTGCCCACATCGGGCTTAGGTCTGACGAATTTCAAGCCGAACGTCTTAGCCAGATCAGTCAAATCAATAGTGTTTTTGCAGGGCTAAAAAACAAGTTTAGTGGGAGTTAACCCCGTCACCCTTCAATTCGTCATCGGGTTCGAGGTGAATGACAAAGACTGAACCCGGATACAAACGACCCAATTCTTCCTCGATGTCATTGCATATATCATGCGCTGCACTGACTGGCATTGTGCCGTCCATAACAAGGTGAAACTCCGCAAATATAACATTTGCGGACCTGCGCCCTTTTAGGTCGTGGTATTCTAAGGCTGCGCCGAGGTTTGCTTCGATTGCTTTAGAAACGGTCTGCAAATCATGCTCCGACAGTGTCACATCCATCAGACCATCGACGGAAGCCCGTATGACTTTCCAGCCCTCCCACAAGATGTTCAACGCGACAAGAATTGCCAGAATTGGGTCGAGGATCAACCAGCCGGTGACAAGCGCCAGTATCAGACCTGCGATGACACCAACTGAAGTCATGACATCTGTAAAAATGTGCCGGGAGCTTGCCTCCAATGCAGGTGAACCCTCGCGCCTGCCGATTTTGAGCAATAGATAGGCCCACGCACCGTTCACGCCCGTTGCAACGATATTGATGGCAATTCCAAGCAGCGGCGCGTCCTCTAGGTGCGGGTTCGGAAGTGCCAACACGGCTTCTCTGATGATCAAGAACGCTGCCAGCACAATAAGTGCGCCTTCTACGACGGCGGAAAGATACTCGGCTTTTTTGTGACCAAAGGGGTGGTTTTCATCAGGGGGTTTATTGGCAACCCGAACCGCAAAATATGCCAGCAACGCCGCAGCGACATTCACGGTAGATTCCATTGCGTCCGATAACAACGCCACCGAGCCTGTCAGCCACCAAGCCAGCAGTTTCAGGGCCAGTACCGCAATGGATATCGGAATGGACCAAAGAGCGATTTTTTGTGTCATTTGGCCACAACCCTCACTCAATCATGAACAGAAACTCGGGCGATCGGTGAGCTCCGATTTTCTAAACGTAAAACAGGTGTTTGGTGAAAAGGAAACAGGCCTTGAAGCTTCCTGCTTGCGACCCGCTACTGCATTTCGCATTCGCTGTATGGTGCCGAACGGCTGTTACTGCGAGGCAAGCCCTGTCGACGACGCGGGAACAGCTTTGAGATAGGCAGCAATAGCCAAGCGCTCCTCATCCGTAAGGCGTGATGTGTTCTCGATAACCTCCACCATCTCACCACCTGCGCTGTCATAATCTGGCGTGAAGCCAGACTTCAGATACTCGGCAATATCAGCCTCGGACCAATCAAGTTGGGCAGAGGTCAGCCCAGGGATGCGTCCTTTTCCGCTGGGATTTGGCGCACCCGTCAACCAGAGATCGCGTTGCAGCCCCCCCAAGCCGTTGCGCGGCGTATGGCATTCAGCGCAGTGACCCAGCGCCTCCACCAGATACCGGCCTTGTCTTTGTTGGTCGGTCAGATCACCTTCGACCACCCAGCCTGGTGACATGAACAAGAGCTTCCATCCCCCCAGCCCGCGCCGAACGTTGAAGGGAAAACCTACTTCATGCGCAAGGCTTTCGGTTGCGACCGCCGGCAGCGTGCCGAGGAATGCATGAAGCGAAACAACGTCTGTGGCCGACATGTTGGCGTAAGACGTATAGGGAAACGCAGGAAAATAGTGCTGCCCTTCGGGTCCGGTTCCATGAATCAGGGCATTGGCCAGATCCAGTGCAGACCAGGACCTGATACCAACCTCCGGGTCACTGGATATGTTGGGGGCAATGAACGCGCCAAAATCCGTCTCGAACCGGCGGCCTCCGGCGAGTAAAAGCTTGTCTTCACCAACCGACCCCGGCGCTGAATGGCAGGAAGCACATCCTGCCGCGTGGAACACAGACTCACCTCTGGCAAGATCAGGGGTCAAACCGACCAGTTGGGTCTGATCCATTCTTTGTGGTCGGGTCAGCACCAAACCGGCCAGCCCGACCAACACGACGACAATTGCGACGAACAATAGAAAGCGCCGCACCGTCAGTGCCCAATCAATTCTTTGGCGCTCTGTACGCTTTGTGACATGCCGAACAGCTTCCGCCCAGATCGCCCATTGCAGCTTTCAGGGCATCAACATCTTGCCCTGCGGCAGTCTGCATCGAAACAGCGGCATCTGCCATGGCCTGTCCTTTAGCACCCACGTCAGGGAAGCTTTCCCAGATCACAGGCAATGCTCGAGTGGACGGATCGGACACATTGTCGGATCCCGGGGGCCACATCGCTGATTGGTCGATCTGCGTCAAAACAACAAGGTTATTCGCGGCCCGTGCTGCGGCGTCAGCATCGTAATCGATCTCTCCCTTAGCCATGCCGCCGAGCGTACCAAGATTGAAGGCATAGAGCTGCATGATTGAGGTCCGAGCTTTCACAGCCGGGTTTTCGCTTTCATGGGCGATGGCTGCGCCAATAGCGGCAACTGACAAAAGACCTGCCGCGAAAATTGAGAACTTCTTCATCATGATGTGTCTCCCTGTTCAACAAGCCGAATGTTAGCTTGAACGAAATTTATTGTAATTGTTTGTTATTCGTCGTCACTTGTTAATTTATGAACAACGAGAATTGGGATAACATTCGCTATGCGCTTGCCGTCAGTAAACACGGTTCATTGAATGCAGCCGCCGCGGCGTTGGGTGTCACGCATGCCACGGTCCTTCGTAGAGTTGCTGCATTCGAAGAGCAAAGTGGCTGCATGGTTTTTCAGAAGGGCCCATCAGGGTATTCTGTTCTCCCTGAAGCCAGTGCGATCTTATCGGCTATGGAAAGTGTTGAGGACGCGGTACTTTCGGTGGAGCGGGCCATTGTGGGCGCAAATCGTTCTCCTGTGGGCCATGTTCGCATTACATCCACCGACAGCCTTTGCCAGATTGTTCTACCTCCAATACTAATTGAGATCTCACGGCTTTACCCCAGCCTGAAACTGACTTTGCTAAGCGGAAATAGTCACCATGATTTATCCCGGTTGAGCGCAGACATCGCCGTGCGCCCATCGATAAAGCTCGGGGAGGGGCTGATTGGGCAGCGTGCAGGAACACTGTCGTTCGGAGTCTTTGACGACGGCTCTCCCGATCGCAAATGGATGAGGCTTGATGGGGCGTTAAGCAGTTCGCTTCCTGCCAAATGGCTGGAGGAGAATGTCAGTGCTGACGAAATGATAAACGGGGCAGACAGTTTTTTGGTGCTACAGCAGATGGCCGCCGCAGGAGTCGGTAAAACGTTTTTGCCTACGTTTTTTGGCGACACGGATTCCAGGCTTCGCAGGTCGCATGACGTCACCCCAAAAATTGAGGTTCCACTCTGGGTTGCGACGCTGGACGAAATAGCGAACACTCCCAGATTTGCAGTCGTTCAACGAGCGTTGGTTGAACGCTTAGGCATTGTTCTGACTGGATGACGTTGTTTTTTGAAATCAGTCCCGAGCATTCGGATTACACTCCTAGCAGATAGACGACGTAGAACCTATAATGGTTGCATCAGAACTAACGGGCTGCCCGCAGGAAGAACGCTTTGGCCCGTCGAACGGTCACTCCGATGGCCGAAGTTGCTGGTGCTTAGTCTTACCCGGAACCGACCTTGGCGCACACCGCTGCGAATGACTGCTTCCCGCCCGAGTAAGGCTGAAGGAGACAACGGTATCCGCTTAAGCTCAACAAAAGCCGCGAAAACTAAAAGGATTCCTGCAGACGCGGGGTCCCTTTTTGTTTGCCTGAACGAATTTGGGAAGGGACCAAAAGTGACATAGTAGGCGCCAAAGGGAGCATAGTTGACATAGCCGGAGGACCCCAAATGAGTCATAGTGTGACACCTTTGGTCTAAACTAACGCCAACCCGAAAGCCCCGCTAGACCCTGAAACGCGTTAATTTTCACTGTTTTTCACTGGAATAGTGGCGGAGAGACAGGGATTCGAACCCTGGGTAGGCTTGCACCCACAACGGTTTTCGAGACCGCCCCGTTCGACCACTCCGGCACCTCTCCGCGGGGGTCTGTGAGGGGGGGATTTAGTGAGGAACGTACAGCGGTGCAAGCACAAAGTTCCACAAATCATCAAAGCCCGGATTTTCCATTGCCTGCAGGCACAAAACTCCTAGGCTATTAGGCATGACATATTTTGCACGGCGTTTCGCCATTCCGTTTCTTGTGCCGCTTGCGGCTTTGGTCCTGATCCCGCTTCAGGTTGTGGCAGCCAACCGTGACCGTGTTGAGGCGTTTTTGACAACAACCGGGTTTGACGTGGCGCTCGAAAGCATTGCGCTGGCGTCGGGATCCGCACCACAAATGCTGGGCATTGATCCCGACGGGTTCGGGTCGGATTGGACACGATTGACGGAAGAGGTGTTTGACACAGAGGATATGCACGAAACCGCCGTGACGATCCTGGAACAAACTCTCAGCGACGAAGCTTTGGGACATGCTGTCGAGTTTTATGCCTCGGATCTGGGTCAGCGGTTGGTAGAGGCCGAGAATGCGTCGCATATGATAGATGACGACGAGGCCAAGCAAATGGAAGGGCAGGAGATTGTTGCGGGCCTGATCCAAGACGGGTCGCAACGCGTGGAAAGCCTGAAGCGGATGAACCGCGCGATCGATTCCACCGGAACGGCGTTGCGGGCGCTACAGGAGATTCAATTGCGGTTCCTGCTGGCCGCAAGCGCGTCGGGCGTGATCGACCTTCAACTCGGCGCAGACGAGTTGCGCCAGATGATGAAGCGCAACGAAACCGCTATGCGCCAGTCTTTGCAATTGTCGGCACTGGCGGGGGCCGCATACACCTATCAGGATTTCTCGGATTCGGATGTCGATGCCTATGTCGAAGCCCTGGAACAGCCGTTGATGCAGGAAGTGTACGAGCTGTTGAATGCCATTCAATACGAGATCATGGCGATGAAGTTCGAAATTCTGGCTGCCAGAATGGCTGATCTGCATCCGGCGCAGGATATATGATGCGTCTGAGCTGCCTTTTAGCTTTTCTGGTCTTTTGGGCGCCGCCACTGGTGGCCGACGAAAAGGTCGACCGTTTGGCCGACGCCATGCATCTGTCGCAGGTCATGGACATTCTGGTCGATGAAGCGATGGTCCAGCGTCGTGAGTTGGATGAAACGCTGTTGGACAACACCGGCGGCGCCTTCTTTGAAGCGCAGGTTGAAGACATCTACGATCCGGTCTGGATGCAAGAACGCGTGACAGAGGCCTTCGAACGCGGGCTAACGGACAGTCAATTGGATCAGGCCATCGTGTTTTTCGAAAGCGACTTGGGCCAAACGATTATCTCCCTTGAAAATTCCGCAAGACGGGCAATTTCGGACGAGGCCATCGAGGAAATGGCGCGCGAGGCCTATGAAAGTACCGCGCGGGACTCGGTGCGATATGAACTGGTCGACGAGTATATCCAGATCAACAACCTTGTAGAACAGAATGTAGAAGGGTCGTTGAGCGCGGATTTCAACTTTTTCCGAGGTCTTGCCTATGGCGAGCTATCGGATGAAGGTGAGTTGCTGGCGGAGTTGCTTTCTGAGACAGACAGCAAGACAGAAGAAGCCACGACCTGGCTGTACTCGTTTCTTTTGCTTGCGTACCGACCAATGGACGAAGCGCAGATGCGTGAAAATATCGCGTTCTCTCGTACCGATACGGGTCAGGCCGTGAATGAGGCCTTGTTTGACGGGTTCGACCAGATGTTTGACAGCATATCTTTCCGTCTGGGCGAGGCCGCCGCACAGGTCCTCAGAGGATCGGATCTTTGACACCGGTTGGGTGTTGACTTTCACAGGTAATCTATGGATAAGCGCGCATCCCGGCCGGTATTCCGCGCCGGGTATCGTTATTATTTGACCCATTGGGCATACCCCAAAGGTCAGTCACACAGCCCGAAAAGGGCGCGCTGTTCGAGGTGGCCTTCAAGTTCATTGGGGCCAAAACATCCAGACGGGGACCACAGAACGCGGGAATGAAAAGGAAAGACGCATGTTTGCGGTCCTCAAGACTGGCGGCAAGCAGTACAAGGTTCAGGCGGGCGATATCCTCCGCGTTGAAAAATTGGCTGCCGACGCAGGTGAAACAGTTCAATTCAACGACGTACTGATGCTGGGCGGTGACGCACCGGTTGTTGGCGCGCCGTTTATCGAAGGCGCCGGCGTTCAAGCCGAAGTTGTCGAACAGATCAAAGGTGACAAGGTCATCAAGTTCGTCAAACGCCGTCGTAAGCACAGCTCGAAGCGCACCGTTGGCCACCGTCAGAAGCTGACACTGGTCAAAATCACCGATATCCTGTCGTCGGGCGCTGACAAGTCGGGCATCAAAGCTGCAACCGGTTCGGTTTCCGCAGCAGCTGTTGAAGCAGCAGCACCCAAGAAAGCAGCTCCGAAAAAGGCGCCTGCCAAGAAAGCCGAAGCACCCGCTGCTGAAGCTGGCACGGACGATCTGAAGAAACTGTCCGGCGTTGGCCCTGCACTTGAGAAGAAGCTTCTTGCAGCAGGCATCACCACCTTTGCCCAGATCGCGGCATGGACGGATGAAGACGTAGCTGCTATGGACGAGAAACTGTCGTTCAAAGGCCGGATCGAGCGTGAAGGCTGGATCGAACAGGCCAAAGAACTGGCTAAAGGCTAAGGAGAGAGAGAATGGCACACAAAAAAGCTGGCGGTTCCTCCCGTAACGGTCGCGACTCAGCGGGTCGCCGCCTTGGCGTTAAACTCTATGGTGGTCAGGCTGCCATCGCAGGCAACATCATCGTGCGTCAGCGCGGCACCAAGTTTTGGCCGGGCGAAGGCGTAGGCATCGGCAAGGATCACACGATCTTTGCGACCACTGATGGCGCTGTCAAGTTTCACAAAGGCCTCAAAAACCGCACCTTTATTTCGGTCCTGCCAGTGGCGGAGGCCGCAGAGTAAGCCGAAACCCAGAGGTTTAAGAAAAATTCATGGGGGACCGGCACAAAGTGCCGGTCCCCTTTCTCGTTTTAACGCAATTTTGATCGAATGGTCTGATGACAGTCGCAACCACCAGTTTCCTGATCTTTGCCGCCAGTCAGGTCGGCACACCGGGACCGGCCAATATGGTCCTGCTGGGAACAGGTGCGCGTTATGGTTTTCGGGCGGCGCTGCCGTTTGTGGCCGGTGTTGTTCTGGGCAAGCAACTGATCATCTGGCCCGTTGGGTTTGGGTTGATGCAGGTCGCGGATCAGGCTCCGATGGCGTTTGCTGCCCTGAAATATGCTTCGGCGGCATATATTTGCTGGCTTGCGTGGAAAATCGCCAATCTGCGACTTTCGCGTGACGTGTCCGTTCAGGATGTGCCCGGTTTCTGGGCCGGGCTGATCGTGCATCCACTTAACCCCAAGGCCTGGGCGATGATTATTGCCGGATTCACCGGTTTTGTTGCCGCAGGTACGCCCAGTCTTAACGCGACATTTACAATCGCTCTGTGTCTATTGCTCTGCCAGATTGTCCTGCACCCTATCTGGACTTTTGCAGGCGATAGAATTGCCCATGTGGTTGAAGGACGGCCCGCGGAAAAATATCTGATGTGGACTTTAGCCAGTTTGACTGTTGCGTCCGTATTATTCGTGTTGTTCGGAGGAGGAACGCACTCATGAAACTTGAGACAATAATAAATCAGCCGGTCATCGAAACCGAGCGGTTCGATCTGCGCCCTTTGCGTCGTTCGGATATGGGTCTCGTCGAACATTATGCAGGCGATGAACGCGTTGCGCGTATGACCACCAGTATTCCCCACCCGCTGCCACCGGGTTCGATCGAAGCCTTCGTGACGCGTTCGATGGCAGACGAGCGGGACGAAGATGTCTGGGCCATGGATGCCACAAAGGATGGCGGCCCAGAACTTATCGGTCTGATTTCCCTGACTCGACTGGATCGCAACCAGACTGAGGTTGGGTATTGGGTTGCACCTGTCTACTGGAATACCGGCGTCGCCTCACTGGCCGTCGAGGCCTTGGTCAATACCAACCCGCTGAAGAACGCGAACATGTTCGCCAGCGTATTTCAGGACAATCCGGCCTCGGCCCGGGTGCTGATTCACTGCGGGTTTGAGTACTTGGGCGACGCCGAGAGCTATTCGGTGGCACGCGACGCAAATGTGCCCACCTGGACATACAGCAAGAAACTCTGACTTGTGGCCGGTGGGGCCTTTGCAGTAGGGGACTGACATGAAATTTCTCGATCTTGCAAAGGTCTACATCCGGTCCGGGGCCGGCGGTGGCGGGTGCGTCAGCTTTCGGCGCGAAAAATATATTGAATATGGTGGGCCCGATGGTGGCGACGGCGGCAAAGGTGGCTCGGTCTGGGCCGAGGTTGTCGATGGGTTGAACACCCTGATCGACTTCCGCTATCAGCAGCATTTCTTTGCTAAAAGTGGCCAACCCGGTCGCGGTCAGCAAAGGACCGGCAAGGATGGTGACGACATCATTCTGCGCGTCCCCGTCGGCACCGAGATTCTGGACGAAGATGAAGAGACCGTGATCGCGGACCTGACGCAAGTGGGCGAACGCGTCTTGCTGGCCAAGGGCGGCAATGGTGGCTTCGGCAACCTGCACTTTAAATCCGCCACCAATCAGGCCCCGCGCCGCGCCAATCCGGGGCAGGGCGGCATTGACCGGACCATCTGGCTGCGCCTGAAGCTGATCGCGGATGTCGGGCTTTTGGGCATGCCGAATGCCGGAAAATCTACCTTTCTGGCGGCCACATCAAACGCGCGCCCCAAGATTGCGGACTATCCGTTTACAACGCTGCATCCCAATCTTGGCGTCGTCGGCGTGGACAACGTGGAATTTGTCGTCGCTGACATTCCCGGCCTGATCGAAGGCGCCCATGAAGGGCGCGGCATTGGCGATCGTTTTCTAGGCCATGTGGAACGCTGCGCGGTCTTGTTGCATCTGGTCGATGGCACCTCTGAGACGGTCGCCGAGGATTACCGTACAATCATTCATGAGCTTGAAGCTTATGGCGGGGCCTTGGCCGAAAAGCCGCGGATCACAGTGCTCAACAAGATCGACGCGTTGGATGAGGAAGAGCTTGAAGCGGCCAAGACCGAACTGCAAGAGGCTGTTGGTGGTCCGATCATGACAATGTCCGGCGTCGCCCGTCAGGGTGTGACCGAAGTGCTGCGCGCCCTAAGAACCCGAATTGACGAAGACAGGTTGCGCCAGAAGCCTGTCGAGGAGACGACGACGTGGCGGCCCTAACCGCTGCAAACCGATTGGTCGTTAAAATCGGATCTGCCCTGTTGGTGGATCGCGAAACGGGTTTGCTGCGATCAGACTGGTTGCAGTCGCTGGCACAGGATGTTGCCTGGCTCAAAGGGCAGGGCACAGATGTCATTCTTGTATCCTCGGGGTCGATTGCATTGGGGCGCGGTGTTCTGAACCTGCCTGCGGCCACATTGGCGCTCGAACAATCTCAGGCGGCGGCGGCAGTTGGGCAAATCCGACTGGCGCGCGCCTATGAAGAAGCGCTGACGCCGCACCGAATTACGACCGCTCAGGTCCTGGTTACGCTGGAGGACAGTGCCAATCGGCGCCGGTATCTGAATTCACGCGCGACGCTGGAGACCTTGCTGGGTTTGGGTGTGGTTCCGATCGTGAATGAGAATGACACAGTGGCCACGGACGAAATCCGCTATGGCGACAATGACCGTTTGGCGGCCCAGATTGCCGTGACCGTTGGCGCCGATCAGTTGATCCTGCTATCGGATGTGGATGGGTTCTACAGCGGCAATCCCAGCGAAGACGTCTCGGCCACGCGCTATGACGTGATTGATGAGATCACGCCCGAGATCGAGGCGATGGCGGGTGACGCCGGATCCGGTCTGTCGAAGGGCGGTATGAAAACCAAATTGCTTGCAGCAAAGATGGCAATTGCCGCAGGTTGTACGATGGCAATTACAGAAGGTTCGAAATTGAACCCTTTGAAATCTTTGAACAACGGCGCAAACTGCACCTGGTTTACGGCGACGCTCGATCCACATGCCGCCCGGAAACGTTGGATTTCTGCAATGAAACCTCGTGGCGAAATTACCGTTGATGCAGGCGCGGCGAAGGCGTTGGCAAATGGAAAAAGCTTGCTGCCAGCTGGCATCGTTGCGGTAAACGGAGAGTTCGGGCGCGGTGATCCAGTTGCGGTTCTCGATCCGCAGTCTCGCCGACTGGCACAGGGCCTCAGCCGATATACGGCGCAGGAGGCCGACGCAATCAAAGGGCGCAGATCGTCGGAAATCGAGGCGACGTTGGGCTATCCGGGTCGGGCGGCATTGATCCACCGCGACGACTTGGCGCTTTAGCGGCGCACTGTTACTGAAAGCTACCGACCAGAAAGGCACGTGATATGAAGGATTTCGACAGCATCCCCGACCTGATGACCGACCTTGGAAAGCGTGCCAAAGCAGCATCAGCGGAATTGGCCTTTGCAAGCGCGGAACGCAAACATGCGGCCCTGATCGCAGCGGCCGAGGCGGTTTGGAACAATCGCTCTCAGATCATCGCGGCCAACCAGAAGGATATGGAATTCGGTCGTAACAAGGGTCTCAGCCCCGCGATGATGGACCGTCTGATGCTGGATGAGACACGCATTCAGGGCATGGTCGATGGCTTGCGTACCGTCGCAGATCAGGCCGACCCGGTGGGTGAGGTGCTGACGGAATGGGATATGCCATCCGGTCTGAACATCCAGCGCGTGCGTACTCCGCTGGGTGTGATCGGTGTCATCTATGAAAGCCGCCCCAATGTAACGGCAGACGCAGGTGCTTTGTGCCTGAAATCCGGCAATGCCGTGATCCTGCGGGGCGGGTCCGAGGGATTTCATTCGTCCACCGCCATCCACGCCTGTCTGGTCGAGGGTTTGAAGGCTGCGAACCTGCCCGAAGATGCCATTCAACTGGTCCCGACGCGCGACCGCGCTGCGGTTCAGGAATTGCTGACAATGACCGATTATGTCGATGTCATCGTCCCACGTGGCGGCAAGGGTTTGGTCGGACTGGTCCAGCGCGAAGCTCGCGTTCCGGTGTTTGCCCATCTCGAAGGCATCGTGCATATCTATGTCGACAAAGACGCTGATCCGCAGAAAACCTTGGATGTCGTGCTGAACGCCAAGACCCGCCGCACAGGTATTTGTGGCGCGGCTGAATGCCTACTGATCCATCAGGATGTCGCTGAGACGCTGGGGCAAGACATCATCGCCGCCCTATTGGCGGCGGGTGTTGAGGTTCATGCCGAAGGCCCTTTGGCTGTGGAGGGCACTGTTTCGGCCTCGGCCGATGACTGGGGCAAAGAATTTCTGGACAGCATCATCGCCGCCAAACCGGTCGCTGACATTGATGGCGCTATTGCGCATATCCGCCAATTCGGTTCGAACCATACAGACTGTATTATGACAGAAGATGCCAGTGCCGCCGCCCGTTTCTTTGAGCGGCTGGACAGTGCGATCCTGATGCACAACGCCTCGACCCAGTTTGCCGATGGTGGTGAGTTCGGCATGGGTGCCGAGATCGGGATCGCCACCGGTAAAATGCACGCGCGCGGCCCGGTGGGGGCAGCACAGTTGACCAGCTTTAAGTACCTTGTCCGCGGGAACGGAGCGACCCGCGCCTAAAATCTAAGGGTAACGCGGGTCGATGCAGTCTCGACTGCTATTTTTCGACCCATGGCTGTGGCGCTTTCGGGTAACAACGCAAATTGCACCTGAGCAGGTGTGATCTTGTTTGGAAAACGCCCTGTTACAACATGTTTCCATAGGGCACCGTCGACATTCAGCTTGTCAGCGGTGCCTGTCACCTCCCACTTGTCGCCATGCCCACTGATCCGGACATCGCCCCCCATCGGCATGGCACTTTCGCAGCACATAAGCGCCAAAAAGGCCAGTTTCACCTGATTGCGCGGCACCGCATCTGTCAGATTCCAGTGCACTCGAACCCGACCGGCGCGTTCAACATCTTTCAGAAGATCCGCTACCTCGGTCCGACCCAATGGCTGATCACCGGCAGATCCAAAGGCAACCCGGAAAAAGCGGATCCGTGCCCCGGCACTGCCGACACTGCCCGAGATCAGCTCCATTTCCGGGCCTTGCACTGCGCCAACCATATCCAAAAGCTCAAGCCCATTGGTAATTGCCCCAATCGGGCTGATCAGATCATGACAGATCCGAGAGCCGATCAATTCGGCCAGGTTGACGTCTGAGCCGCCCATGCGTACCTCCTGCTGTATCTGCCACCGGACCGGAGCCCAAGCATGACGGATTTGAATGCCATTCTCGCACCGGGCATGTTCGTGCGCCACCCGGATTTCCCGGATTGGGGCGTCGGACAGGTTCAATCCAACATCGCAGGCAAGATCACCGTGAACTTTCGCGAGCAGGGGAAAGTGGTAATCGATGGAACACGCATCGCCCTGATGCCGGTCTTTGATCCGTGAAACTGGTTTAGGAATAGTTAACAGGAAAGCCTGTCACCGTCTGGTTGCCTTTGCCTGAAAAACTGCGATATCTGCGCTTCAGAAACATAGGATCAATCTTTCTGACATGCCCGACGCAGGCCCTTCGTTTACTATACGACTTGCTGCCACAGCAGACGAGCTGCGCGCGGCGCAACGATTGCGCTATGACGTGTTCGTGCGCGAACTGGGCGGCGGTGGTGAGATGGTCGATCACGACGCCGGGTTGGAGCAGGACGAGTTTGACCCCTATTTCGACCATATGCTGGCCTATGATGACGCGACGAGCGAAGTCGTGGGCGTTTACAGGCTGTTACCGGGTGATCGTGCCGCAGAACTGGGGCAGTTCTACTCCGAGGCCGAGTACGATTTAACCGTTCTGAAACAAAGCGGCCGCAAGTTGTTGGAGCTCGGTCGGTCCTGTCTGCATCCGGATTACCGGGGCGGCACAGCAATGTATCATCTGTGGAATGGTCTTGCTGGTTATGTCGCAGAGCGTCAGATCGAGATCCTCTTTGGTGTGGCCAGTTTTCATGGCACAGAAGCAGGCGCGCTGGCGCAGCCACTGTCTATGCTGCACCACAATCACCTGGCTCCAGTTGATCTGCGAGTCAGGGCGCAGCCAGGAGTGTTTCAATCCATGAACCTGGTAAAACCTGAGGCTTTGGACCGTCGCGCGGCGATGGTTCAGGTGCCTGCGCTGATCAAGGCCTATCTGCGGCTCGGCGGTTTTGTGGGCGAGGGGGCGTTCATTGATCATGCGTTTAACACCACCGATGTATGTTTGATCCTGGATACCGCGCGCATGAACGAACGGCAGAAACGAATTTATGGCGGAGCGTGAGCCGTTGACTGCGCCCCTTTGGAACAGTGAAGACGCACCAGACCCGCTTGAGTTGGGTTTCGTCGGCTGCTGCCTTGTACTGTTGCGTGGGTTACCGTTGGCGATTTTCGTCTTCGGTGGGCTGATCATTCTCTTAATCCTCCGCGTGTTTGAACGCCCGTTTTTCGGAGTGCGCCGTCCTGTTACGCCTTACATAACTCAGTTTGTGTGCCGAAACGCGTTTCGCATTCTGGGCATGGGATTCCGAACGTCGGGCAGTTTGATGCGCGAACACGGAGCGGTGGTGGCAAACCATTCGTCATGGCTGGATATTTTTGCCCTTAACGCGCGCAAGCGGATTTACTTCGTGTCCAAAGCCGAAGTCGCAAAATGGCCGGGTATCGGCTGGCTGGCCCGGGCGACCGGAACCGTCTTCATCGAACGAAACCCAAAAAAAGCGCGTGAACAAACGCGGATTTTCGAAACAAGACTGAACGCTGGTCACAAATTGCTGTTCTTCCCCGAAGGCACCTCGACCGATGGATTGCGGGTTTTGCCCTTTAAAACAACGCTTTTTGCGGCATTCTTCGCAGATGAATTGCGCGATTTCATGTATGTGCAACCCGTGTCCGTCGTCTTTCACGCACCCAAAGGTCAGCCCGACAGGTTTTACGGCTGGTGGGGCGACATGGAATTTGGACCACATCTGTTGAAGACTTTGGGCGCACGCCGACAGGGATCGGTCGAGTTGATTTACCACTCTCCAGCTCGGGTGTGTGATTTCGAAAACCGCAAAGCTCTGGCAGCACATTGCGAAGAGGCGGTGCGACACGCGCATGCGCTGGCCCGGCTTGAAAAATAAGGGCATTTGGCCCTTGCACAGCCTTAAATCCTGCCGTATACGCGCGCCATTCAAACCCGCAGGCGGGGTTTGGGCTTTTTGAGGGAGACATCCTTATCTGGCCCGCCGGTTGGAGCATCCGCTTCTTTCACCCCCGCCGAGGCGTAAACCGGAAAAGGAAAATAGCATGGCTCTTCCCGAGTTCACCATGCGTCAGCTGCTGGAAGCTGGCGTTCACTTTGGTCACCAGACGCAGCGTTGGAACCCCCGCATGGGCCCGTTCATCTACGGCTCGCGCAATGGCATCCATATCATGGACCTGACCCAGACTGTTCCGATGCTGGATCAGGCTCTGCAGGCCGTTCGTGACACCGTTGCAAAAGGCGGTCGCGTACTGTTCGTTGGCACCAAGCGTCAGGCAGCGCAGCCGATCGCTGAAGCGGCTGAAAAGTCGGCTCAGTACTATATGAACCATCGCTGGCTGGGCGGAACGTTGACCAACTGGAAAACCGTTTCCCAGTCGATCAACCGTCTGAACCAGATCGACGAAGCGATGGAAACCGGCGCCGAAGGCCTCACCAAGAAAGAGCGTCTGGGCATGGAGCGTGACCAGGGCAAACTGCAAGCGTCGCTGGGCGGTATCCGCGAAATGGGCGGCGTCCCTGACCTGCTGTTCGTCATCGACGTCAAAAAAGAAGCATTGGCTATCGCCGAAGCCAACAAGCTGGGCATCCCGGTTGTGGCTGTTGTCGACACCAACTGCTCGCCTGATGGTGTTGATTACATCATCCCTGGCAACGATGACGCTGCGCGCGCCATCTCGCTGTATTGCGATCTGGCCGCACGTGCCGCTCTGGACGGCATGACCGCTCAGATGGGTGCTGCTGGTGTTGACCTGGGTGCATTCGAAGAAGCACCGGTTGAAGAGGTTGTTGCGGAAGAGCCTGCGGCTGAAGAGACCGCAGAAGCCGCTCCGGAAACCAAAGCCGAAGCGTAAGCTGCCCGTCACGTAAATGACATATGGGGCAGGGTAGACCTGCCCCAAATCCGTTTGAATTGAGGAGAGCCAAGAGATGGCAATCACAGCAGCAATGGTGAAAGAACTGCGCGACACAACCGGCGCAGGCATGATGGACGCAAAGAAAGCGCTGACCGAAACCGGCGGCAACATGGACGAAGCCATTGACTGGCTGCGCACCAAAGGCCTTGCCAAAGCAGCCAAGAAGTCGGGCCGTACCGCAGCCGAAGGTCTGGTTGCTGTTCATGTCAATGGCAACAACGGTGTTGCAGTGGAAGTGAACTCGGAAACCGACTTTGTCGGCAAGAACGCCGAGTTCCAGGAAATGGTTGGCAAAATCGCATATGCCGCCGAAGGCGTCGATAATGTCGAAGCTCTGCTGGCGGCTGATCTGGGCGGCAAGACCGTTGCAGACACGTTGACCGACAAGATCGCCACAATCGGTGAAAACATGTCGGTGCGCCGCATGTCAAAGCTGTCGGGCGACACCGTTGTATCCTACGTCCACAACGCGGCCACCAACGGTATGGGTAAAATCGGTGTTCTGGTTGCTCTGTCCGGTGGGGACGAAGCGATCGGCAAGCAGATTGCGATGCATATCGCAGCGGTAAACCCTGCGGCCCTGTCCGAAGCCGACATGGACCCGGCAGTTGTCGAGAAGGAAAAGCAGGTTCAGATGGACATCGCCCGCGAATCCGGCAAGCCGGAGCAGGTGATCGAAAAGATGATTGTTGGCCGTATGAAGAAATTCGTGGCGGAAGCAACTCTGCTGAACCAGGCGTTTGTTGTGAACCCTGACCTGACCGTTGAAGCGGCTGCCAAAGAAGCAGGCGCAACGATCACCGGCTTTGTCCGCCTGGAAGTTGGCGAAGGCATCGTGGTCGAGAAGGAAGACTTCGCAGCCGAAGTTGCAAAAGCCGCTCAGGGCTAATCAAAAAGGTAGGGCCCGTTCACGGCCCTATCACCAAGCTGAAACGGGTTACGCATCGCGTAGCCCGTTTTTTTAAGCCAATTCAATCCGCCATTAAACAAGATGTTGAATGGAGGGCCCCGCATGATGGGGATGTTCGAGGCCCCCCAAAATTCCGACACCGGTACGCGGATAAATAAACGCCCCCTTGTCAGAGTGATTGGAGAGCTCTGTTATTGCAAAGATCCAACCGAATGTTCCCTGGCTAAAGCCACCACTCACGGAACAAGGATACTGTGCAACTTTCCTGCCAGATTCGGATAGTCATGTTTTCCTTACCCTAGGTAAAGTGACGCAGTTTACGTCAAATCAGCGGCTCAGGCTTCGACGACAAACATCTGATTGTGTAATGATGCCTTAAGAACAGCCTGCGCCGTAGTTTCTACGGACAAGGCTTCTCGGGCAAGTCGCAGGTGTTTTTCCACCGTTGCAGAGGTCAGCCCCATCAACAACGCAATGTCTTGTGTCGTTTTGCCATCGCCGACCCATTGCAACGCCTCGCGCTGGCGTTTGGTCAGGCCACGGTTTGGCGGACTGTGAGGCAGGGTCAGGATCTTCAGATGGGCGACATTGTTTATCAGAAGAATGTCGTTTCCATGCTTCTCCCACACTTCATCAACATCATCCTGAGTTCTGCTATCTTCAGCAGACAACGAGATCGCGCCTTTTGAGCGGATGGAGACGGAGTTGAAGCTGACGGTATAGCCCGCGATAACACCCTTGGATTTATTGAAATCAATGACGCGCTGTTCCTGGGGCGTCAGAACCCCACTAGAGTCCATATCCTGAATCATATGCCAGCTTGCTGCGCCTTCATGGTCCAGCGCCCATTTCAGCATTGGCGCATGGAAATATAGTCCGTCGCCCAGAAATCCGTCTACATACGACCGGCTGTGGTTCGTCAGGATTGTGAAGTCTTCTGGATCCCCCAGCGACGTTGCGGTCCGAAACTGCGTGTAGCCATAGATCAACCGGTCGAACCCATATTCGGCCATTTGGCGGCAATGCGCGTCCCAGAGCTCTTCCAGAGTCTTGGCGTAGGTTACAAAGTGCAGGTATTCTTTGAGTTTCATGCGCCGGTCCCCGATGTCAGGTGGGCAGCCAGCGCGTCCAATGCGAAGATGTAGCCCTGGGGCCCAAAGCCGCAGATTTGGCCCAATGCAACGGGCGCAATGTAAGAGCTATGGCGGAACGCCTCACGCGCATGGATATTCGACAAATGCACTTCCACAACCGGCAATTCGACAGAGGCAATCGCGTCCATCAGGGCAATCGAGGTATGTGTGAAGGCGCCTGCGTTCACAATCAAGCCGTCCTGAACACCCCGAGCGGCGTGGATCGCGTCAATCAACACGCCTTCGTGGTTGGATTGCAGATGTGACACTTTCAGGCCGACAGACGCACCATGTTTGACGCAGCGATCCTCGATCATCCGTAAAGTGGTCGCACCATACACCTCTGGCTGGCGCGTACCCAGCAGGTTGAGGTTTGGCCCATTCAATACCAAAACGTCATGCATTACTAAATTGTCCCCATTAAACGTTCATAGTCATGAATTGGTATGGTTGTCCACCTGACTTTACCTCAGCGGGTCAAGGGTATTCGGGATACATGTTTCCGGCGTAAAGGATGGGTCTAATCCATGGTCACCACAAGTTTTCCCAAGGCAGATCGCTGAGACAAATTTTCCAGCGCTTCGGGCGCATCTCGCAGTGGAAACCGGGCGCTGATACGTGGCTTGATTTGACCCGCCGCATAGTACCCAAAAAGCTCTTTGACGTTCTCAGCATGCGCCTTTGGGTCCCGAAAGACGGACGCCCCCCAAAAGACGCCAACGATCTGACAGCCTTTCAGCAGCGCAAGGTTAAGCGGGATGTTCGGAATTCCGGCTGGGAAGCCAACCACAAGGTATCGACCTTTCCACGCCATACTGCGTAAAGCGGGTTCGGCGCAGGGCCCGCCAACCGCGTCATACACCACATCCACGCCACCGGACCCGGCCAGGGCCTTTATGTCATGCGCAAAAGACTTCTGTGCGTCCTTGTCCATTTCCCGCGGGTAGAGGATTGTGTCATCCGCCCCGATCTGGCGGCAAAACTCTGCCTTCTCAGGTGACGATACGGCTGCGATCACTCGGGCACCCATGGCCTTGCCCAGTTCAATAGCGGCAGACCCTACGCCACCTGCTGCGCCCAAAACCAGCAGAGTTTCGTTGGGTTGAATCGCAGCGCGATCCTTCAGGGCGTGATAGGACGTTCCGTAAGTGAAGATGAAACAGGCCGCGTCTTGATATGGCATCGCATCTGGAAATTTGAGTGCCGTCGCCGCCTTGACCACCGCCTGTGTCGCGAATCCACCATGCCCGGTCAACGCCAGGATACGATCTCCGACTGCGAACCCTGTGACCCCGTCACCCACAGCCAATACGTCGCCTGCGATTTCTCCGCCCGGGGCAAACGGGCGGGGCGGTTTCATTTGATACAAGTCCTGGATAATCAGAGTATCCGGAAAATTGACACCGGCGGCCTTTACACCGACTAGCAAATCACCCTTACCTTGTTTGAGATCGGGCAGGGTGGTCAGTTCCAATGTCTCGGGCCCGCCGGGGGCGACGCTGAGTAATGCTTGCATGTCGACTGCCTTGTCCCTGTTAATCTGTAAGGAAGAACTTTTGGTGCACCGACCTGGGTTGTCAACGGCGCAGACGCCCGGCTCCCGCAACGGCAAGTTCGGACACAGCAAATCGATGCACCGCACATAACTGAGGAGCAGACCATGACACCCGAAACACTTTTCTCGCTGCACGGTAAAACCGCATTGGTCACCGGAGGGGCAACAGGAATTGGCCGCATGGCAGCCGAAGCGTTGGTTCGGGCCGGAGCACATGTTCTGATCGCATCGCGCAAAGGCGACGCATGCGCTGCCGTGGCGGCCGAGCTAAACGCCTTGGATGCCCCGGGAAGCGCCGAGGGTTTTGCCGGTGATCTTGGCAGCAAGGAAGGGATCGATGATCTGGTGGATGACATTACTACACGCACGGATAAGCTTGATATTCTTATGAATAACTCGGGCACCTCCTGGGGTGCGCCTATGGGCCAGTTTCCGTACGAGGCTTGGGAAAAGGTCATGTCCGTCAATGTTGCCGGGATCTTCGAGCTTACCCAGAGACTTCTGCCGCTGCTGATGAAATCAGGATCGCCCGAAGATCCGGCACGGGTTGTCAATGTTGGTTCCGTCATGGGCGAAGTTCCAATGGGGGACGGTGCGTACAGCTATTCAGCATCAAAGGCGGCCGTTCTGCATCTGACCAAGGTCATGGCGAAGGAGCTTTCGCCCTATAACGTGACCGTTAACGCGTTGGCTCCGGGGCCGTTTGTATCCCGCATGACGGCTTTTGCTACGGCTGATGAGGGAACACGAGATAAGGTCGGTAAGTCTGTACCCTTGGGGCGCGTCGGGCGGGACGAAGACATCGCAGGATGTATGCTTTTTCTGTGCGGTCGAGGTGGCAGCTATGTCACCGGTGCTGTGATTCCAGTTTCTGGTGGTATCAATGTGGTAACTGCCGGCAATATCTTTGCCGAGGCCATGTAATCGCGAGTACAGAAAATGAGCAAAGACGATACGTTAGATCTACCCGCTGTAGATGCTTATCTGTCAGCGCATCTAAGTGGCTATCAAGGCCCATTGGAGGCGTCAAAATTCTCGGTGGGTCAATCCAATCCGACTTATGAACTGCGCACTCCGAACCGGTCTTACGTTTTGCGCCGAAAACCACCCGGAACCCTGTTGAAATCAGCCCATGCCGTTGATCGCGAATTCCGTGTGCAGCGCGCGATAGCGGGCAGCAAGGTCCCCGTGCCGGAAATGTACCTTCTTTGCGAAGATGACAGTGTCATCGGCTCGACCTT
This sequence comes from uncultured Ruegeria sp., assembly GCF_947489545.1. Classification (NCBI taxonomy): domain Bacteria; kingdom Pseudomonadati; phylum Pseudomonadota; class Alphaproteobacteria; order Rhodobacterales; family Roseobacteraceae; genus Ruegeria; species uncultured Ruegeria sp. The sequence continues at coordinate 145,289 of NZ_CANLDZ010000005.1, forward strand.
CTATGTAATGGAGCATCTTCAGGGCCGGATCTTTCTTGAACCCACGATGAAGGATGAAAGCAACACAGCCCGGACCGCCATTCTGGACGAGATGAACCGTGTTTTGGCTGAGCTTCATATGGTGGATATAGGCGCTGCCGGTCTGACTGACTACGGACCTACCGGGAACTATTTTGAGCGGCAAATCTCTCGGTGGACCAAGCAGTATCGCGCGTCAGAGACCGCAGTGATTGTTGACATGGATAGGCTGATTTCGGCTTTGGACGCCTCGATTCCAGCGGATGACGGGCAAAGAACACTGGTCCACGGAGATTACCGGATCGATAACCTGATGTTCGCCCCAGGCAGAGCCAAATGCATCGGAGTGCTCGACTGGGAATTGTCAACAATTGGGCACCCTTACGCCGATCTGGCTGCTGTCATCATGCAATGGCAGATGCCACCGGGCAAAGAAGGGCGCGGCTTGGCCGGCATCGATCGCGAAAGCCTGGGCCTGCCAAGTGATCAGGCCTTTGTCGCGCAGTATTGCGAACGGCGCGGAATCGACCGGATTGAGAATTTTGGATTCTACCTGGCGTTCAATTTTTTCCGCATGGCGGGCATTCTGCAGGGTGTTTACAAGCGCGCTTTGGACGGTAACGCGTCTGACCCCAAACGCGCCCAAGCATTTGGCGCCTATGTCCCCGTCTTCGCGCAGCATGGGTTGGCGGCACTGAACACAAGATTATGAAAGTTCAATAACATACTGTTATTAAATAATTAAAAGGTCTACTTTGTATTGGACAACTCAAGTTCAAGGTTCGCAAGGCTGTTCTTACCAAAAAACATCTCATCACCGATGAACATGCTGGGCACCCCGAATACGCCGCGTTTGACGGCCGCCTTGGTTCGATCTTTCAGTTTTTGTTTTGTGTCCGCGCTTCCTATCGCCTCATGTGTTTTTCGGACCGGCAGCCCATTCTCGTGCAGAATTTCGGTTAGCACACCCATCTCGTCAACCTTTTGACCATGCACCCAAATCGCATCAAATATGGCGTCTATATATTTGACTTCCCATGATTTTCCCGAAGCAAAGTAAGCGCCACGCATTGCAAACCGTGTGTTCAACGGAAAATGCGGGCTCATGTGAAAGTTCAATCCGCGGCGACGGGCAAACCGGTGCAGATCATGTGTCAGATAGGCCGATTTCTGGCGGTTTTCCGAGAACGCATGAAAAGGACTTTGGTTGTTGGTGGCTTTGAACACGCCGGACAACAGCACCGGGACATAGTTGATCGCAACCTTGTGCCGCTTGGCCAGACCCGGCAACAATTTATGGGCCAGGAAAGCGTTGGGACTGCAAAAATCGAAGACGAAATCGATGGTTTGGGCCATGTTGGTCCTCCGGAAAGACGGCAAATCGTCGGGTTGCAAGAGCGTATGGCGAATCTGAGACGTCGGTAGTCTAACACTTGAAACAGCCGCTGTACCCAGTGCAATCGGCCCAGACGTCAGTTGCCGGGGCTTGCAATTTTCACTGTTGTTTCAGCGCCCAAGCAACCATGATCGTAGCAGATCATATGAGGTTCGATCTTCAATGCCCGACGTAAATACGACATTTGAACAGACACGGCTAAACCACATCTGCACGTGGATGGACAGCTATGTTGATCAGCGGAAATACGCGGGCAGTTCGGTGGTGGTGTTTCACCAAGGTCGCGAAGTGTTTTTCCATGCGACCGGATTGCGAGACGTCGAAGACAACCTGTCGTTTGAAAGGGATACGCTGGTTCGCATCTACTCAATGACCAAACCCGTCACGTCTGTTGCGATCATGATGCTGGCAGAACAGGGCTTGTTCCATCTGGATGCGCCTCTATCAGATTTCGTTCCCGGCTTCGACAACATGCAGGCGCTTGTTCCGGATGCGCAGCGGTTGGACCAAACCCAGGACGCCACAACACCGACTGTGCACCAGCTACTGATACACACCGCTGGTTTCAGCTACCCGTTCAATCCCGGGCTGTTACCCGCCGCGATGGACGACCAAGACCTGTTATTTAAGCCAAATCAGGGTCTGTTAAAGGACCGAGTGGCTGATTTGGCTGATCTGCCTCTGGCCTTTCAACCTGGAACCCGCTGGGAATACTCGGTCAGTTTAGATGTGCTCGGGCGCGTGATCGAGGTCGTCTCGGGAAAGTCTCTGGATGTGTTCTTTGAGCAAGAGGTTTTTGCACCGCTAAACATGCGGAACAGCGGGTTCTCGGTCGCAACAGGGGCAGGGGATCGATTTGCGTCGCTTTACACTCCGCTGGCTGGTGACGCGATGGCGTTGAATTCAGCCGATGCAGGCACGGATACCTTGCGTCTTGTCGATCGCGCCGGACATTCACCTTTTGAAAACACGACTACTTTTTCCGGTGGTGGAGGATTGATCAGCACAATCGACGATTACGCAAGGTTTGCCGAAATGCTACGGACCGGAGGCACTGGAAACGGTCACCGATTGCTGGGACCGAAGACCGTAGAATTTATGATGCTCAATCACTTACCGGGCGACATTGCATCTATGGGACCGCAAAGCTTTGCCGAACAACCGATGGAAGGTATGGGCTTTGGCCTAGGCGGTTCCGTCGTCTTGAACCCGGGCAGGGTCCGCGTGCCCGGATCCGTCGGAGATTTCAGCTGGGGCGGCATGGCATCGACCTATTTCTGGATTGATCGGGAAAATGACCTGACTGCCGTTTTCTTTACTCAATTGTCACCGTCCAGTTCATACCCGTCACGTGCAGAGCTTAAGGCGCTTGTCCTTGCGGCGATGATTGATTGATGCCGCGGCGGCTGATACGCCAAGTGAGACCAAAGATTGATGAGTAGACCATGACCGAAGCCGAACGCATTCTTCTTGATCTTCTAAACGTTGAACGTCTTGAGGTTGATCTGTTTCGCGGTACCGGTTCAGGTGGCGAAACCCCGACACGTATTTTCGGCGGACAGGTGATTGCTCAGGCACTCGCAGCGGCCTATCGCACTGTCGATGACAGGCTGTGTCATTCGCTGCATGCCTATTTCATTCGCCCGGGGGATCCAACCATTCCCGTTATTTATCAGGTTGATAGAGCGCGAGATGGAGGTTCTTTTACAACGCGGCGGGTGGTTGCAATTCAGCATGGAAAACAAATTCTGAACATGTCCGCGTCGTTTCACATCAAAGACGAAGGTTGGGATCATCAGCACCCTATGCCGGATCTGGATACCCCGGAAAGCTATCCGGCGCGGACGGAGTTGCGACAGAAATACCTGGATCGCGTGCCCGAACGAATGCGATCCGAGCTGATCCGCGAACGCCCAATCGAAGTCCGGGAAGTCGATCATCTGGATCCGTTCAACCCGGCGGTATCGGATGATCGCAATCAGATTTGGTTCCGAATGGGAGCCGCCGCATCGGCGGACGCAAAAACACAGCATTTGCTGCTGGCATATGCCTCGGACATGAACCTGATGAGTTCAGGAATGCGCCCACATGGGCTGAGCTGGTTTACTGGCGAGGTCAATGGCGCCAGTCTGGACCACACCATCTGGTTTCACGCACCGGTGCATTTTGATAACTGGCACCTTTATGCAATGGATTCGCCTTGGTCGGGGCAGGGGCGGAACTTTAATCGCGGGTCGATATACACCGAAGATGGCGTTTTGGTCGCTTCTGTTGCGCAAGAAGGCCTTATGCGCAGAGCGCAGAAGAAACCTTAGGTATTCTCGACAAACACCTGATTTAACTTCATCATTCCTCCAAGCCATCGGTCGTAATCATCGGATTTCAGCCGTATATAGTCCAACACCTGAGGATGTGGGAGAACCAGAAACTGTTCTTCGCGGATCGCATCAACACAGGCTTGCGCCACGTCTTCAGGCTCTAGCATGCCGTCGATTGCGGCCACCGAATTTTCATGTCCTCGGGTCATTTCTGATCGTACTGCTTGTGGGCACAAAACTGAAACCCGCAGGCCCTGGTGCCCATAGGTCAGCGACAACCATTCGGCAAATCCGACCGCTGCATGCTTTGTGACGCCGTATGGAGCCGCGCCAGGTTGATTCAACAAGCCAGCCGCAGACGCGGTTGTCATAATGTATCCGCCACCGCGCGCGGTCATCCGAGGAACCAGATGACGCGCTGTCCAAACGTGGGACATTACGTTGATCTTCCAGATTCGATCCCAGTCTTCATCCGGGACATCCAGACCGCCAAGCGTCAGAATTCCGGCATTTGCACAGAACAGGTCAATCGGACCGACTGTGTTTTCGACGTGTTCGATCAGAGATTTGATCTCATCCTCGCTGGAGACGTCGCAGCGCAGGGCATGTCCACCGATGGCTTCCGCGACCAAACGCGCTCCGGCATCGTCGATATCCGCACAAACGACACTTGCGCCTTCATGTGCAAATCGTTCTGCCAGACCTTTGCCAATACCTTGTGCGGCGCCTGTGACGACAACAGTTTTCCCGGTCAGATCCATGTGACGCTCCAAATCTCGGATTCAACACTGCATGGTAAGGCGTTGGTTCTAAAATTAAAGTGCAGTGTAATGACATTTATTTACCATAATACCAATTACACGCATTATACTAAAGCTCAGTAAAAGGCCTGCAATCCTGTCTGTGCCCGCCCCAGGATCAACGCATGTACATCATGCGTGCCCTCATAGGTGTTCACTGTCTCAAGGTTGACCATGTGGCGGATAACCTGAAACTCAAGCGAAATCCCGTTTCCACCGTGCATGTCACGTGCCATCCGCGCGATGTCCAACGCTTTTCCGCAGTTGTTGCGCTTCACAATAGAAACCATCTCCGGCGCGGCTTCGGCCTGATCCATCAGGCGACCGACGCGCAAGCTGCCTTGCAGCCCCAAAGCGATCTCGGTCTGCATATCTGCGAGCTTGCGTTGGAACAGTTGCGTTTGCGCCAATGGCTTGTCAAATTGCTTGCGATCCAGCCCATATTGAAGCGCCGCATGCCAGCAACATTCTGCAGCGCCCATAACGCCCCAGCTGATACCAAACCGGGCACGATTTAGACACCCAAACGGTCCCTTGAGGCCCTGCACATGGGGCAGCAATGCGCCCTCGCCCACTTCAACACCGTCCAGAACGATTTCGCCGGTGATCGACGCGCGAAGGCTTAGCTTATTTTGGATTTTGGGTGCACTCAGACCCTTCACGCCTTTGTCCAGAACAAAGCCGCGAATTTTGCCGTCATGGGCATCTGATTTCGCCCAGACCACAAAGACGTCAGCGATCGGAGAGTTCGAAATCCACATCTTGCTGCCGGTCAATCGGTAGCCGCCGTCAATCTTCTCGGCCCGGGTTTTCATGCCCGCCGGGTCAGACCCTGCGTCCGGCTCGGTCAGGCCAAAACACCCGATCCACTCGCCACTGGCCAGCTTGGGCAGATACTTTTGGCGCTGTTCCTCGCTGCCATAGGCATAGATCGGGTACATCACCAGAGAGCTTTGCACCGACATCATCGAACGATAGCCCGAATCCACACGTTCGACTTCACGTGCGACCAGGCCATAGGCGACATAGCCCGCGCCGATGCCGCCGTATTCTTCAGGAATGGTCGTTCCCAACAGGCCCATTTCGCCCATTTCCCGAAAGATCCCGGGTTCGGTTTCTTCGTTCTGAAACGCCTCGGTCACGCGGGGTTGCAGTTTTTCCTGCGCGTACGCCCGCGCACTGTCGGCGATCATGCGTTCGTCTTCGGTCAATTGATCGGCCAAACGGAACGGATCATCCCACGCAAACTGCCCCAGATCGGGCACATCCTTGGCGCGCAAGGTTGGTTTGGTGCTGGGGGCGTTCATGGGGCTTCTCCGGGGTTGGCAATTTTGCCAAAGCCTACCGCGCGCCCGCTGAAAGTTACAGCAAGAGTTTCGCACCTTCCCATGAGTAAAAGTCATGGGCCAGGGTCCGTAGCAAAGGCCCCTGCCCGATCACTTCAGCCCAAGGCGTATCCTGCACCGCGCACCGTGCGCACAGGATCTTCACCGCCATGTTGCGTTAACGCCTTGCGCAGCCGTCCGATATGAACGTCGACGGTGCGCGTATCGACATAGATGTCGCGCCCCCAGACCCGGTCCAGCAGTTGCTCGCGACTCCAGACACGACCGGGTTTTTCCATGAATGTGCTGAGCAAACGAAACTCAGTCGGACCAAGCTTCAACGGCATACTGCCACGGCTGACCTTGTGGGTTTCAGAATCCAGCACAATGTCATCAAATTCCAGCCGTATCCCTACAGTCGCGGGGCGAACCCGGCGCAGCTGGGTCCGTACACGGGCCATCAACTCCACGATCGAGTACGGTTTGACCACGTAGTCATCTGCGCCGGTTTCCAGCCCGCGCACTTTGTCGACCTCTTCAGAACGGGCCGACAACATGATGATCGGGATGGAGCGTGTATCCGGCCGGGTCTTGAGGCGTCGGCATACCTCGATGCCGCTGAGATTGGGCATCATCCAATCCAGTACGATGATGTCTGGGCTTTCTTCGTCGACCAGCAGCATCGCTTCGTCGCCGCTGGCGGCTTTTGAGACGCGAAACCCTTCGGCCTCAAGGTTGTATGCCAAAACTTCGCGCTGAGCGAGCTCATCCTCGACCACCAGTACACTCGGTTGATCAGCAGACATTGCCTTCGTCCTCTAGACAGTTTGCGATGTGTTATCAGCTTTGGGCCGGGCTTCGGCCGGACGTTCGCCGGTCACCAGGTAGACGACTTGTTCTGCAATAGCAGTCACGTGATCACCCATACGCTCGATGTTTTTGGCGATGAAATGCAAGTGCATACAGGCCGAAATGTTGCGCGGATCTTCTGCCATAAAGGTCAGGAACTCGCGGAACAGGCCATTGTACATCTGGTCCACTTCCTGGTCACGCTCGATGACATCTGACGCCAGTTCAGAATCGCGCTGGATGTAGGCATCCAGTGCATCACGCAGCATCATCTCTACCTCGCGAGCCATTCGGCGCAACGCTGCCGCGCTGCCGTTGATTTCCGTTGCAGTGACCAGAACCGTGGTTCGTTTTGCAATGTTTTTTGAGTAATCGCCAATACGTTCGAGGTTGCCTGAGACTTTCATCACCGACAGGACAAGCCGCAAATCACTGGCTGTCGGCGATCGCAATGCGATCAATCGCGCGGTCTCTTCGTTGACGAGCTCTTCCAGCTCATCAATGGCCTTATCCTTCTGGCGAACTTCTTGCGCCAATTCTTCGTCTCGGGTTTCGAGCGAGCGTGCAGCACCCGTAATCGATTCCTCGACGAGGCCACCCATCTTCATGATATGGGCCTGAATGGTTTCAAGATCGCGGTCAAAAGCGGATGCGATATGTTGGTCGGACATTTGATTATCGGTCATTTCTGATTACCTATGCTCAGCCGATCCGGCCGGTGATGTAGCTTTCCGTGCGGGGGTCAACAGGGTTGGTAAAAATCTGACCGGTTTCGCCAAACTCAACCAGACTGCCCAGATGGAAGAAAGCCGTCTTCTGGCTGACGCGGGCGGCCTGTTGCATCGAGTGCGTCACGATCACAACCGAATACTGTTCGCGCAATTCGTCGATCAGCTCTTCGACTTGGGCTGTTGCGATTGGGTCTAATGCCGAACAGGGCTCGTCCATCAACAAAACTTCTGGCTCTGTTGCCACCGCGCGGGCAATGCACAGGCGCTGTTGCTGACCGCCAGACAGGCCAGTGCCCGGCGCATCCAGGCGATCCTTGACTTCGTCCCAGATCGCACCGCGACGCAAAGATTTCTCGACGATGTCGTCCAAGTCCGCCTTGTTTTTGGCAAGGCCATGAATACGCGGACCATATGCAACGTTGTCGTAGATCGATTTGGGAAACGGGTTTGGTTTCTGAAAAACCATTCCGACCTTGGCGCGCAGCTGCACCGGATCGACACGCTTGTCGTAGATGTCTTCACCATCCAGTTTGAACGACCCTTTGACGCGGGCAATGTCGATTGTGTCGTTCATCCGGTTCAAACAGCGCAGAAACGTGGATTTGCCGCAGCCGGACGGACCGATAAAGGCCGTCACGGTCTTGTCTTCGATATCGACGTTCACGTCTTTGATCGCGTGGGTCTCACCATAGTGGACCTGGCAGTCACGGCACTCCAGCTTGATCTTGTTGGTGTCCACTTGTCTCTCCACTCGCGTCATATCGTTCATTGTAACATCCCCCATTTACCAGCGACGTTCAAAGCGCCGGCGCAGGATAATTGCGATAATGTTCATGGTCAGCAGGAACATCAGAAGGATGATGATCCCACCCCAGGCTTTTTCGTAAAAGGCAACATCAGCGCGCGAGGCCCAGGTATAAATCTGGGCTGGCATGGCCGAGTTCGCTTCGGTGAAACCCGCAACAAACCCATCCGGATATCCTCGCGCCACAAAGCCTACCATACCGATCAACAACAGCGGCGCGGTTTCACCAAGTGCCTGTGCCAGACCGATAATGGTACCTGTCAGAATACCAGGGGCCGCCAGCGGTAAAACATGATGGAAGACTGCCTGCATTTTCGAGGCCCCTACCCCCAATGCCGCATCCCGGATCGACGGCGGAACCGCCTTAAGCGACGCGCGTGTTGAGATGATGATTGTCGGCAATGTCATCAGTGTCAGAACCAATCCGCCAACTAGCGGCGCCGATTGCGGCAGGTGCATGAACTGGATGAAAACCGCCAGACCAAGGATACCGAACACAATGGACGGGACCGCAGCAAGGTTCGAGATATTGACTTCAATGAGATCGGTAAACCGGTTCTGCGGCGCGAATTCTTCCAGATAGATCGAGGCCGCGACACCAATTGGCAGGGAAAGGGCCAGAACCACCAGCATCATGAAAAAGGACCCGACAACGGACGCCCCGATACCTGCACCACCCGGATTGTCGACGCCTGAATCCGCGCCAGTGATAAAGGGCCAGTTGAATGCCTGTTTGATGATCCCCGCTTTTTCCATCGCATCCACAAGGTCAAGGTCACTTTTTTGCAAGAACCTGCTGTCTTGCATCGCCTCTCGTGTCACGCGGCCTTTGTAGTATCCATCAACCCTGCTGGATGCAGCCAGATCAAACCGCACCGGCTGCCCCAGTTTGTCGGGGTTCTCGCTGTAGAACGTACGGATCGTGCCACCCACCTTGCCCAACAGGCGTTCGATGGCGTCTTCGTTGATGTCGACGTTCAAGCCGCGTTCATCCAGTTCGGTTTTGAGCGCGGTGACGAACAGGTTAGAATACGCCTTTGTCTTGAACAGCTCGCTTTCCGCCTCTTCGCGGTCCTGTTGGGTCAGTGTGAACTCCACGCTCACAACCGTGCGCTTGAACGCCGGAATGCCTTCCGACAGGATCGATGTGAAAAGGACAACCAGAAAGAACAAGCCGGTTGCAATCGCAATGATCCCGTAAGCCTGAAACCGTTTTTCGGCTTGCGCACGCTTGCGCGTCCGCGCATCGGGTGCCGTAAGCGAGACAGAGTGACGGCCCTTTTCCGGGGTTGGCATGCTTGCGTCGGTCATTCGTACTGCTCCCGGTATTTGCGCACGATGTAGAGGGCGAAGACGTTCAGGCCCAGCGTGATGATGAAGAGTGTCATTCCAAGCGCAAACGCCACAAGCGCTTCTGGTGAGGCGAAATCGGCGTCACCAGTCAGCTGGCTGACGATCTTTGCGGTCACGGTTGTCATGGCTTCGAACGGGTTAAGGCTGAGGCGCGCGGCCGCGCCTGCCCCCAGCACCACAATCATGGTTTCGCCAATGGCCCGTGACGCGGCCAACAGGATCGCGCCAACAATGCCCGGCAATGCGGCGGGGAGAACCACCTGTCGAATGGTTTCCGACTGCGTAGCGCCTAAGCCGTATGACCCATCACGCATCGCCTGCGGCACCGCATTTATGATGTCGTCCGACAGCGATGAGACGAAAGGAATGAGCATGATTCCCATAACCAGCCCCGCCGTCATCACGGCAGTTCCAGCTTTCATCCAACCCAACCCGCCATCGCCGAAAATACCCAGCAAAAGCGGGCCGACCGTCAGCAAGGCGAACAGGCCATAGACGATAGTGGGAATACCAGCGAGCACCTCAAGCAGCGGTTTGGCAAAGGCGCGCACACGGGGCGAGGCGTATTCGCTCAGGTAGATCGCGGCAAACAGGCCGATCGGAACAGCCACCAAAAGCGCGACGATCGAAATGTAAAGCGTGCCCCAAAGCAGCGGGAGAACACCCAAAGCAGATGACCCGCCACGCCCCGAGAAACTCGGTGACCAGGTCAGGCCAAAAAAGAAGTCGGTCGCGGGGTATAGCTTGAAGAATTCCCACGTATTGAAGACCAGCGACAGAACGATTCCGACTGTTGTCAGGATGGCGATCGACGCAGCAGCCAGCAGCAGAACGCGAATACCTTGTTCGACAACATTGCGTGCACGGTACTCGGAATGGGTTTGACGCCAGCTGAATGCCGCCCCTAGCAGCGCAGCGGCAATCACGACAATCGACATGATCAAGTAGCCGGTGGAATTCAAGATCCGGTAACTTTGTGCCGCCATGAGAACTGGCTGTGTGATGTTTGACGTGACAACTTGCCCGGCATCTTTGAGGCGCTGCGTCATATCCGCAACATCGGCACGGGCGTTTCGGGCCAGTTCTTCGGTGATGTCGCCTTGTGCAACGGCGTTGTCCAATCCAAACGCCGTACGCCGAACTTCGGCCATCACGAGGCTGCGTGATGAGCCTTCTTTGATGACACTGTCAGGGATTGTTTTAGAAACCTGAGAGGAAACGTAAAGCGGTTGCGCCAGAAGCCAAATGATCAGCAGACCAAAGGCCGGCACAACCGCCTTCAAAGCAACATTTGCGCCGTAGAACACCGGCAGGGAGTGCAGATCGCGGCTGTCGCCTCCGGCGCTTTGCAATGCACGAGACCGCCCGAGCACGTACCCGATTGCTGCGATCGCCATGACGATCAGAAAAAGCCAGAGTATTGGCATGCCACCCTCACTGGTCCGGTTGGGGAATTCGAGAAAAGCGTGGGGCGCCGTTCAGATCGCCCCACACTATGTCAGACCAATGTCCGGCTTAGCTGCCGGAACCCATGGTTGCTTCGTTTGCAATCGCGTCTTGCGTCGATGCCAGTTCAGGGTCTGCCACCAGGCCATAATTGGCCAGCGGGCCGGAACCGCCAGCGATTTCGTCAGCGACGAAGAACTGAGCGTATTCTTTCAAGCCCGGGATCACGCCGATATGTGCTTTCTTGACGTAAAAGAACAGCGGGCGCGAAACCGGATATTCACCCGACGCGATGGTTTCGGTCGACGGTGCGACGTCGCCCATGGTCGCGACTTTCAGCTTGTCGGTGTTGTTCTCGTAGAACGCCAGACCAAACACGCCAATGCCGTTCGGGTTGGTGTCGATACGCGCCAGAGTTTCAGTGTAGTCGCCGTCGATATCAACCGACTTGCCATCGGTCCGAACGTCAAGGCATGCGTCCTCGGCATCGTCTTCGCTCATGCCGCCAGCAATCATGGCTTCCATGGCGCCTGTGGTTTCACAACCGGCCAGCAGAACCTTGTCTTCGAACACTTCGCGGGTACCGTGCTTGGTGCCAGGGATGAACATTGCGATTTCAACGTCAGGCAGGTCGCCATTGAACTCGGCCCAGTTGTTGAAGCTGTTATCAACCAACGCGCCATCTTTCATCACTTTGGAACCGATGGCGTTGTAGATATCGGCCGGCTGGAACGCGGTGAATGCAGGGCCCGACTGCTGGCTGGCGAACACGATGCCATCATAGCCGATGCGCACTTCCATGATGTCGGTAACACCGTTGTCGGCACAGGCTTTGATTTCTTTTTCGCGGATGGCGCGTGATGCGTTTGCAACGTCGATGGTGTTTTCACCAACACCTTCACAGAAACGCTTCAGGCCGGCAGAAGAACCACCCGATTCAACAACAGGCGTTGGGAAGTCGGTGTTTTCTCCAAACAACTCGGCGACGATCGATGCGTACGGCAGCACGGTCGACGACCCTGCAACCTGAACATTGTCACGAGCAGCAGCAGTTGTTGCCGATACAGCAGCGATGGCAAGAGCCGAAGCCGACAGTTTTGCAAAGGACATTTCAGTCTCCTTGAGAAAGTACATTTGCGATCACCCCCATGATGATCCTGAGCGCACCCCTATGGATCGTGCGTAAGCCTTTTGTGACAAGTGTGTAACGGTTTCATGACAAGCGGCGAGTTTCACCGGTATGATGACAAAAATCATTTTGGGTTGAGGGAAGGCTGACGGCATTGGTTCAGATATTTGAAGCAGCCTAGCGCGGCAAAATCACTGTAAAAACAGACCCTTTTCCCAGATCACTTTCCACGCGCAAACGTCCTCGATGGCGATTCACGATGTGTTTTACAATCGCGAGCCCCAAACCGGTTCCGCCCAGTTGCCGCGACCGATGACTGTCGGCGCGATAGAATCGCTCGGTCAGGCGGGGCAAGTGGACGGCATCGATTCCCGGGCCTTTGTCGATGATCTGCACGCGCACTGCGGGTCCTCGCATCGCCGTGTCCCTTTCGGAGGCCGAGACCAGAACCTCAACACTTTCGCCGCTTCCGCCGTACTTGATGGCGTTTTCAATCAGGTTGGTGAAGACCTGCCGCAACTGATCGCTATCCCCGGGCACCGAGATCGGTCCAGCCGCAGCATTCAACGACAAGGATACACCGGCATCTTCCGCCAGGGGCCGCAGTGAATTCAATGTCGATTGCAACAACCCCGTCAGTTCCAACTCTTCCTTGGGACGCACACGCTCTTCGCTTTCGACCCGGTTCAGGGACAGCAAGTCACCGACCAGGCGGTTCATCCGGTTGGCTTCTTCGTCCATAATCTGGAGGAACCGTTCCCGCGCGGCATCATCATCGCGGGCTGGCCCCCGCAGAGTTTCGATAAACCCCATCAGCGCGGTAAGTGGTGTGCGCAATTCGTGGCTGACATTTGCCACAAAGTCGCGGCGCATCTGACTGGCCTGATCCAGATGTGTGACATCCTGAAAGATCGCCAGAACTGCCCCACCAGATACGGTACCAACGCCGTTCACGTAGCGGCATTGAACCTCAAATGTCGTGTCCTGCGCCCCGTCATTCGACAAATGCCGTGTTTTGGTGGGACCTTTGGTACGCAGGCATTGCTCCATCGCCTCGATCACCTGTGGTTGCCGGAGAATGGTGGCGAAGTGCCGACCCTGAATATTCTGGCTGAGCAGTGTCTTCCCATCCGTATTGGCCGCAATAATGCGTTCGGTCTGATCGACCATCAATGCCGGCATAGGAATGGCTGACACTAGTTCTTCAAGTAAGTCTGTGGACATGGTTTGGAACTCTGATTGTCAAAGTACCTAAGAGGTTTGTGTCAACGTTTCACGAAACAAGCGCATGTTTTCCTGATAGTGTAGCGCGCTAAACGTAATTTTCCGTGCAGCGGCGTCGTCCAGTTGTCGAACAACCTTACCGGGCGACCCCATAACAAGGGAATTGTCCGGGATCTCTTTGTTTTCAGTGATCAGCGCCCCTGCCCCAATCAGGCAGTTCTTTCCGATCTTTGCGCCGTTCAGAACGATGGCACCCATTCCGATCAGGGTGTTGTCACCAATCGTACAGCCATGCAGCATAACCTTGTGCCCGATGGTGCAGTTCTGACCGATGATCAAAGGATATCCGGCGTCGATATGCATGACGCAGTTTTCCTGAACGTTGCTGCCAGCACCTACACGGATCTCTTCATGATCGGCCCGGATCGTGCATCCAAACCAGACCGAAGCGCCCTGCTCCAGGACAACTTTCCCGACCAGATTGGCATCCGGTGCCACCCAGGTGTCTTCGTGAATCTGCGGCGTGTGCTCGCCCAACGCGTAGAGTGTCATGACAATCCCTCAAATTCGTTTTGCAGGGTTCTTACATGGTCTTGTAGGCTGGGCTGCTGGATCCGTCGCATCCGTTCTGCGCTGACGATTGTCTTCAGCTTGTCTTCGGTTGCATCCAGATCGTCATTCACCAGAACGTAGTCGTAATACCCCCAGTGGCTGATCTCGTCCCAGCTTTTGAGCATGCGTTTAGCGATTACGTCTTCGCTGTCCTGACCACGTGTTTCCAGCCGGCGTCGCAGCTCTGGGATCGATGGAGGCAGAATGAAGATCGACAGCGCGTGCTTTCCCAGATCCGAGTTCCTGATCTGAACCTCGCCCTGCCAATCCACATCGAACAACACATCCCGTCCTGCATTGATCGATTCCCGCACCGGTCCTGCAGGCGAGCCGTAGAAGTTGCCGAACACGTGGGCATGTTCCAGCATCTGACCTTCGGACACCTGCTGTCTGAAGGCATCCTCGCTGAGGAAGTAATACTCGCGCCCATGCTCTTCTCCGGGGCGCGGGTCGCGGGTCGTCGCGGACACCGAAAACTCCAGGTCGCTGTCCCATGCCATCAGCCGTCGCGCCAAAGTGGACTTTCCCGCCCCTGAAGGCGAGGAGAGAATAATTAGTAGACCCCGGCGGTGCGCCATTTCAGTCATTCCCATTTCTATTCAATGTTTTGCACCTGTTCACGCATCTGGTCGATCACGGCTTTCAGCTCAAGCCCTACGGACGTCAAATCAGCGCTTTGCGCTTTTGAACACAGTGTATTTGCCTCTCGGTTGAACTCTTGCATCAGGAAATCCAGCTTGCGCCCAACGGCCCCGTCTTGACCCAACAGGTCACGCGCAGCTGCCACATGGGCAATCAAACGATCAATTTCTTCAGTTATGTCCGCTTTGACCGCGATCAAAGCCAGTTCTTGCGCCACGCGATCAGGGTCTGCACCCTGTGTGTTATCCATTACGCGCGCCAGATTTTCACGCAACGCATCCGCCATCTTATCTTTGCGCTGTGCAGCCATCTCTGCGGCTTGTTCTGTCAAAGAGGCAACCTGATCCAACTGAGATGTCAGTACACCAGCAAGTGCTTCGCCCTCAGTTTGACGCATGTCTATGAATGCACTCAGAAGTTCGGGGAACTTGGACGTCAGATGCGCAACCAAGGGGCCTGGATCATCAGCGTCTGTACCGGCCTCCATCATCCCTTTCATCGCCAGCAGATCCGTTGCACCGGATAATGCCAGGGACACCCCACGCGCCTCGGCCATCTGTTGTGTTTTCACCAAAGCATCCATCGCATTGGCCATCGCCGCTTCGTTCAACGCTAGTTCGGCATCTGCCTCATCGCGGCTGAGACGCATGGATAGCGTCACGTTTCCGCGGCTCAGAGACTTAGACAGGGTACCGCGCAACGCGACCTCTAACCCGGTCAGCCATTCCGGGACCCGGATGCGTAAATCCAGCCCTTTGCCGTTCACGCTGCGCAGTTCCCACGTCCAGCTATGCGGGCCAAATGCCCCCTTGCCCGAGGCAAACCCGGTCATGGATCTGATCATGACTGCCCTTTCTGTCACTGCGCTGCTTCTGCCGCCTGCCGCACCTAATGCCATTGACCGGTCCAGAGCAAGACTTTGCTGACGCCGCAATTGATCCGCAGAAGTTAACCATTCATTAAAGAATTACTCCAAAATTGTCTTAACCCGAGTCAAACTGACCAGAGCAGAGGCTTTTGGGCCGCCGACATATGCGATGTCTCGCATTTTATGAAAATGGCGGCGGTTTGATGTTAGGGTGATGGAAATGAAAACCTTTTTCGGGATTGGTTCCGGGCCAGGATTTGGAAAGATCGTCGCAATGGATCGCTTTGACAGTGGGCGCAGCCTCTCGCCGATCCGCCAGGCCGAGGCTTACTGGACCGCATTACTGACAGGCGACGGCGTTCCGAAACGGTCGCAGGTTGATCCGCGCGGGTTAGAGAATGCTCTGGAATACACGTTCATTCTGGAACGCATCGCGCCGGGCCTTGCGCGGTTTCGCCTGGCTGGCAGCCATCTGAACAAACTCGCGGGAATGGAGGTTCGGGGAATGCCGCTAACATCCTTTTTTGAACCTGATGCGCGAGCGGATCTGAAAGACGTGCTTGAACAAGTCCTCTCCGCACCCGCGACGGCAGAGCTAAGTGTCGTGTCGGCTGGCACGCTGGGTCGCGCGCGGTTGCAGGCGCGCATGATACTTCTTCCCCTACAAAGTGACCTGGGAGACGTGAGCCGGGTTCTTGGCATCATGGTCAGCGACGGTACAATTGGCTTAACACCGCGCCGTTTTGCCATATCCGACAGGCGCGTCAAACTGGTGTCAGACATGCACGTGTCCGCGAAACCCGAACTGGAAAATGCTGCCGGCTTTGCGGAAGATCAGTCAGAACTCAAGCGACCCCGAAACCACCTCCGACTGGTCGTTTCCAGAGACGACTGACCAACGAAAAACGGCGGATCAATAACCCGCCGCTTCCCGATAACTCGTAGATGTCTTAGCTTGCTTGGCGCTTTGAACGATCGCGACGCAAATTGGTCAGTTCCTCAGCAACAAGGAAGGCCAGTTCCAACGCCTGAGACGCGTTCAGGCGTGGATCGCATGCGGTATGATAGCGGTCGGACAGATCCTCTTCGGTCACTGCACGCACGCCACCGGTGCATTCCGTGACATCCAGACCAGTCATCTCGAAATGCACGCCGCCGGGAATGGTGCCTTCGGCCTGATGAACACCAAAGAAGTCGCGCACTTCGCGCAATACAGAATCGAAAGGCCGGGTTTTGTAGCCTGTGGCCGACTTGATGGTGTTGCCATGCATCGGATCACAAACCCAGGTGACATTGGCGCCTTCCTCTTTCACGGCCTTGACCAGACGCGGCAGATGCTCACCTGCTTTGCCAGCGCCAAAACGCGCGATCAGGGTCAGGCGACCCTCTTCGTTTTCCGGGTTCAGCTTGGACATCAAAACCTTGAGGTCTTCGGCCGAGGTGGTCGGGCCGCACTTCAGGCCGATGGGGTTTTGGACCCCGCGGCAGAACTCGACATGTGCCCCATCGGGTTGACGGGTGCGATCACCGATCCAGATCATGTGCCCGGACCCGGCCAGCCAGTTGCCCGAGGTGGAATCCAAACGTGTCAACGCCTCTTCATACTCCAGCAACAGCCCTTCATGGCTTGTGTAGAATTCGACGGTCGAGAACTCATGCGTTGTATCTGCGGTAATCCCCGCCGCACCCATGAAGTCGATGGTGTCCTGAATTCGGTCGGCAATTTCAGAATACTTCTGAACGTCCTGTTCATCGGTAAAGCCCAGCGTCCACGAATGCACCATGCTCATATCCGCAAAACCACCGGTCGAAAACGCGCGCAACAGGTTCAGAGTCGCGGCGGCCTGCGTGTAGGCCTGCAGCATTTTCTGAGGATTCGGAATCCGGGATTCGGGCGTGAAGGCCAGTTCGTTGATGATATCGCCACGGTAGCTGGGCAGTTCTACGCCGTCGATAACCTCGGTCGGCGCGCTGCGAGGTTTGGCGAATTGGCCGGCCATGCGACCCACTTTCACCACGGGAACCTTGGCACCATAGGTCAAAACCATGGCCATCTGCAGCATGACCTTGAACGTGTCACGGATCGCATCCGCGCTGAATTGTTCAAAGCTTTCAGCGCAATCCCCACCCTGCAGCAAAAAGGCCTCACCGCGACCGGCGGCACCGAGATGTTGCTTGAGACGCCGTGCCTCACCGGCAAAGACCAGCGGGGGATACTGTGAAAGCTGAGCCTCGACTTTGGCCAGCGCGGCCGCGTCGGTATACTCTGGCATTTGAACCCGGGGCTTGTTGCGCCAGCTCGTTTTTTGCCACTCAGTCATAGCTTAGTTCTCCGCTGATATATTTCAGGTGGTCTCTATACAAAAAGCAGGGAAGAGTGGCCATATCCGATTTGCACCTCTTGACGTGGTAAAGAAGCTTTGAGCATGGTGTCTGGCAACTCAGATGCGACGTAGGTGCAGCCGTCGCCAATTCAAGGACAAATCGCCATGCAAGAGCAACGCCAAGTTGTCACTGTGGACGCCCGCACGGATAAACCGGTTAGCTTTGTTTTTGTCCTTTTGGACAAGTTCTCGTTGCTGTCTTTTGCATCTGCTCTGGATAGCCTGCGCATCGCCAACCGTATGGCTGATCGCACCATATACACATGGACTCTGGCAGGAGAAGGTGGAGAAACCGTATCCTGTTCATCTGGAACCACGTTTAAGCTGGATTCAGACCTGGGCGAGCTACAGCGCGACCAGGTTATAATGGTCTGCGGTGGCGTAGACGTTCAGGCCGCTACCACCAAGCGCGTATTGAACTGGTTGCGCCGTGAAGCGCGCAAGGGGCTAAAGATTGGTGGGCTGTGCACTGCGGCTTATACATTGGCGAAAGCCGGGTTGCTGGATGGCAAACGCGCGACGATCCATTGGGAAAACTCGGACAGTTTCGCCGAGGAATTTGACAGCGTTGAGCTGACCAAATCGGTGTTTCTGATCGATGGAAACCGCATGACCACAGCCGGTGGGACTTCATCGATCGACCTGATGCTCAAGCTGATCGCGGATGATTTTGGCGAAGATCTTGCAAACGCGGTCGCGGATCAGATGATTTATTCCTCGATCCGTACGGACCAGGACACGCAACGGCTGTCGACACCAACGCGCATCGGTGTGCGTCACCCCAAACTCAGCCAGGTTATCCTGATGATGGAAAAGAACATCGAAGAGCCGATCTCGCCTTCGATTCTGGCCAAGGATGTCGGCATGTCCACCCGACAGCTTGAGCGGCTGTTCCGTCGGTACCTCAGCCGATCGCCCAAGCGTTACTATATGGAGCTGCGGTTGCATAAGGCGCGCAACCTGCTGATGCAGACAGATATGAGCGTAATCAACGTGGCACTTGCCTGCGGCTTTGCCTCGCCCAGCCATTTCTCGAAATGCTACCGGGCGCATTACAACACCACGCCCTACCGCGAACGCGGAACGCAAAGCGGGCGTTTGTCGGTCTGAGGTCTCAGCCGGGCGTCATGCGATACACAGCGCCCTGCCCGACCGATATAAACCAGATTGATCCATCCAGAGCTTCGACAATGTCACGAACGCGTTCGGTTTCCGGCCCTTTGATCTGCTCAACCTCGCGCAGCGGCGATCCCCCCAGGTGAGCGATATAGTCGAACTTGAGCGAGCCGACAAAGATGTCACCCCTCCACTGGGGCCACAGCTTACCGGAATAGACCAGCAACCCCGATGGCGCGATAGACGGGTCCCAGTAGTGTTCAGGCTGTTCCAACCCGGCTTGCGATGTTCCCTCGCCGATCTTCTCCCCGGAATAATGGGTACCGTAAGAGATCACCGGCCACCCGTAGTTTGATCCTTTGCGGATAGTGTTAACCTCATCCCCGCCCCTCGCACCGTGTTCGGACACCCACAGTTGCCCATCTAAGTCCAACCCGGCGCCTTGCGGGTTTCTGTGACCAAAGGACCAGATTTCAGGACGGATATCAGGCTGCCCTATAAATGGATTGTCGGCAGGCGCTGAACCGTCACGCGTAATCCGAACGACAGAACCCATGTGGTTTGATCTGTCCTGCGCGGATGGCCTGTCACCGCGATCACCGAGAGTTACGAACAGTGTGCCATCTCTGGCCTCGACCACGCGCGAGCCAAAGTGCCGCCCACCCGCTCCGCCGGGCATAGCCTCGAATATGACGCGCAGATTTGTCAGGCGCTGCCCATTCTCAGACAACCGCGCCACGGCCACCGCCGTTCCGGCCCCATCTGCTTGCGGTTTAGAGAAGGACAGAAACACCTCTCGGCTTTGGCTGAAATCTTCTGCGACGGTGACATCTAGCAAACCACCCTGCCCCGATGCAGCAACCTTGGGCACGCCAGACACACGCAGCGCTTTGCCATTGCTGACGTAAAGCAGGTCGCCGTCGCGTTCCGTAACCAGGAAACTACCGTCCGGCAAAATGCCCACGGCCCACGGCGTGTCCAGACCTTTCAACATTTGCGTGACACGGACTGGGCCTGACGCAGTTTGCAATGTGTCCGCATGGGCCGTACCGCTCGCCCAAGTCAAAATAAGAATCGCAACAAGCCGGATCATCTTCGCCCTCCACCAAGTATTGAAACACCACCGAAACCCGGCAGCGCCAACAAAACAAATAGAATTAATGTATGCAAAAGCACTTTTTCGTTAGGACTTTTCTTTTTTGAGCAGCTTGCCTAGGGTCGTGCGCAGAAAGAAGATAAAATCAGGGAGTAACCATATGAAAAAGCTGCTTACTGCAACTGCAGCAACCGCATTGTTGGCGGGCGCCGCAATGGCCGAAGATGTCAAACTGGGTATTCTGATCGGGTTTACCGGCCCGATCGAATCGCTGGCCCCCGCGATGGGCTCAGGAGCCGAGATGGCAATCGCCGAAGTTACAGAATCGGGCAAACTGCTTGATGGGGCCACGGTCGTTGGTATGCGTGCAGACACGGGTTGTATCGACAACGGTCTGTCCACATCGAACGGCGAACGTATGATTGCCGACGGTGTTGCTGGCATCATCGGCGGAGACTGCTCGGGTGTGACAGGTGCGATTCTGCAGAATGTCGCCATTCCGAACGGTATGGTGATGATCTCACCCTCTGCTACCTCGCCCGGTCTGTCGACCATGGAAGACAATGGCCTGTTCTTCCGCACCGCGCCTTCGGACGCGCGTGAAGGTCAGGTGATGGCGGACATCCTGCAAGATCGCGGCATCAACTCTATCGCGCTGACCTACACCAACAACGACTATGGCAAAGGTCTGGCCGACGCGATCCAGTCTTCGTTCGAAGCTGCCGGTGGCGAAGTGACCATCGTGGCTGCGCATGAAGACGGCAAGGCGGATTACTCGGCCGAAGTTGGAGCGCTGGCCTCGGCCGGAGGCGACATTCTTGTCGTCGCGGGTTATCTGGATCAAGGTGGTCTGGGTATTATCCAATCCTCGCTGGACAGCGGCGCGTTCGACACGTTCGGTCTGCCCGGCGGGATGATCGGTGACTCGCTGCCTGCCAATGTGGGCGCTGACCTGAACGGCTCGTTCGGTCAGATCGCGGGTTCGGGTGGTGAAGGTGCTGAAAAGTACTTTGCCCTGTCCGAAGCTGCAGGCTTTGACGGATCATCTCCGTATTCGCCTGAATCTTACGACGCAGCGGCGCTGTTCATGCTAGCCATGCAGGCCGCAGGTTCGACAACCCCTGCAGATTATGCCGCGAAAGTCATGGATGTGGCCAACGCACCAGGTGAAAAAATCTATCCGGGTGAACTGGCCAAGGGTCTGGAGCTTTTGGCAGCAGGCGAAGAGATCGACTATGTCGGAGCATCCGGTGTTGAGCTGATCGGCCCCGGTGAAAGCGCGGGCTCCTACCGCGAGATCGAAGTGACCGACGGTGAAAACAAGACCGTCAGCTTCCGTTGATCTGAAGTAAACAGCTCGAAAACAAAGCAGCCCGGGCCTTGTGCCTGGGCTGTTTCAATGACAAAAGGCCGCACCTGTTTTTCGGGGATGAGGCAAGGGGAAAACATGATCGTCGTTGAAGACGTGCACAAGCATTTCGGCGGATTTCACGCGGTGGATGGGGCATCGCTGGAAATCGAACAAGGGTCGATCACTGGCCTGATCGGGCCAAACGGGGCCGGAAAAACCACTCTGTTCAACGTCATCGCCGGGGTTTTGCCGCCCACCAGTGGCAGGGTGTTCATGGATGGCGAAGATATCACTGGCCTGCCCCCACACGATCTGTTTCATAAAGGCCTGCTGCGAACCTTCCAGATCGCGCACGAATTCTCATCAATGTCCTGCCGCGAAAACCTGATGATGGTGCCCGGCGCGCAATCCGGTGAATCGCTGTGGAACACCTGGTTCGGACGCAAACGGATCGCGGATGAAGAGCGTGCACTGAAAGCCAAAGCAGACGAGGTTCTGGAATTTCTGACCATCGAACATCTGGCCGATCATAAGGCCGGTCAGGTCTCGGGCGGGCAGAAAAAGCTGCTGGAACTTGGCCGCACCATGATGGTCGACGCCAAAATCGTGTTTCTGGACGAGGTCGGCGCCGGTGTGAACCGCACCCTGTTGATGACCATCGCTGACACGATCCTGCGCCTGAACAAAGAACGCGGATACACCTTTGTCGTTATCGAACACGACATGGATTTCATCGGTAAGATCTGCGACCCGGTCATTTGCATGGCCGAGGGCAAGGTGCTGGCTCAGGGCACGCTCGACGAGATCAAAGCAAATGAGCATGTCATTGAGGCCTATCTTGGCACTGGCCTGAAGAACAAAGACAAGCTGGAGGCTGGCGCATGAGCGACAACCCATACCAGGACGATCACGGCAACAAGGACGCTTCGATCACGAATACCGCCGGAATTGGGACAATGACGCCCGCCCACACGAAAAGCGGCCCGGTTTCCAAGGTCGAAGGCGGCCCCTTCCTGATCGGTGACACCATGACAGGCGGGTACGGCAGAGGGCCGGACATCCTGCATGACTGCACCATCGCCGTTGATAAAGGTGAAATCGCAGTCATCGGCGGTCCCAACGGCGCGGGTAAGTCCACTGCAATGAAGGCCGTATTCGGGATGCTGGACGTTCGCGCCGGCTCGGTGCGGTTGGATGGCGAGGATATCACCAACCTCACGCCACAAGATCGTGTGATCCGGGGTATGGGGTTTGTGCCTCAGACGCAGAATATCTTTACCTCGATGACGGTCGAGGAAAACCTTGAGATGGGTGCATTCATCCGTCGTGACGACATTTCCGAGACGATGGAGCAGGTGTTTGAACTGTTTCCGATCCTGCGCGACAAACGCAACCAGGCGGCCGGAGAGCTGTCGGGCGGCCAACGCCAACAGGTCGCCGTCGGCCGGGCACTGATGACCCAGCCCAAAGTGCTGATGCTGGACGAACCGACGGCCGGTGTCTCACCAATCGTAATGGACGAACTGTTTGACCGGATCATCGAGGTTTCACGCACCGGGCTGCCGATCCTGATGGTTGAACAGAACGCCCGGCAGGCGCTGGAGATCGCGGATAAGGGATATGTGCTGGTTCAGGGGCGGAATGCGTATAGCGGAACGGGCAAGGAATTGCTGGCGGACCCGGAGGTTCGGAAGAGTTTCTTGGGGGGGTGAGTATGATTAAACTTACTGCGACTTCATTTTTTCTTGCAATGACATCCACCGCCGTATCGGCGTATTCGGTACCACAAAGCCACTTTATTGAATTCGATTGCACAATAATCCAAATGTGTGACCACCAGTTTCTTTGCAAGAAAACTGCTGAATCTGCTCAAATAACCTACACCTCATTGATTCACGACTTATCAGTTTCCGAGTTAAGACCTCAAACTGATCATCCGTTTAGTACTTGGCAGGAAGTAACAGCATGGGTGGAATTCATAAATCCTCGCGCTGGCAAGCTCCCATTGCCAGTTTGGTATCTCGACGACGCCAGATATGATCGAGAGTTCACTTTCCGTCTGGAGGATTGGCTCAGTGGGCAACAAGAATCTCCCTACGACGTAAAAGGTTATGCGCTAGTTATGACTGGCGACCTGGATGAAGTTAGCCACAGCAGAGCCAACTTAGACACGGATGACGACCTGCCCTGGCAGATAACTGTCTACGAGAAGCTTCGGAATGAACCCGGAAAATACCGCACCCAAGACCTTCTCTGTGACTCCGACTGGTAACAAACATGGATTTCCTAACACCATTTTGGCGTTCTGGAGTTTCGTCCTTTTTTCGTCGTTGGTTGGCCGGTCTTTTGGCAGTTCGAGCGGAGTTGCTTTTTGAGGCTCCGACCACTTTGTTCAAAATGTGACACACCAATCAAGCTGCGTTCGTTGTGCGACATCAGCATTTCGACTTATTGAATTGAATTTAAAAATAAAGTCAAAAGGCAGACCATTTCACTCGTCAAAGCTGGTCAGCCAAAGAATGACACTGATCTGCTAAAATGCAGTCACATTATTCCCCTATCGCCTGACCTCAAGAAGGTGCCGACAACTAGAGTTCTGTTTCGAAACTGATCTGACCTCCTGGTTGATCTTCTGAACACAAAAACATGACAAAGATCAGGAAAAACAATGAAAAAATGGATGTGCATGGCCGCGACCTCCCTGCTCGCCACGGCTGCCGCCGCAGAAGAACGCCACTTCGTCTGCGTCTCAGACCGCGACGGTAGCGAAGTGCGTCTGAACCAAGCTGCGAAAGGTGACAAGGGTCGCATCGCGATGCAGAATATCGACGGCGATGCGACTATCTTGAAAGGTGTTGGCAACATGACCTTTCTTCATATCGAAGGCGGCAATGTGGTGACTTTCGTAATCCATACCGAGGATATGACCTACGACCTCTCGATCAAAGGTCCCCATGTGGGAACCGACCGCGGCACCTGCATCCAGGTCGACGCTTAGGCAGTAACTATGTCTGGCGGACGCGACCGCCAGACAGCGTTTTCCCGCATGCGATGAAACGGCAACGTAACTGTTCAAAACCTTGTACTGCAGCGTCATAAAGCCAAAAAACAGGCCACAAAATGTTGTGTCTTCTCACAACGCTATGCCATAAAGCCGCACCCGGACAGTGAGAAGAATTGATGGACTTACTAAACGCGCTTGTTGCGCTTTCGAACTTTGTGATCGTGCCTGCGATTGCCTATGGCAGTCAATTGGCACTTGGGGCGCTTGGGGTCACCTTGATCTATGGCATCCTCCGGTTTTCCAACTTTGCCCATGGCGACACGATGGCCTTTGGTGCAATGATCGCCGTCTTGGTGACATGGGGTATGCAGGCCGCTGGCGTCAGTTTTGGTCCGTTACCGACCGCTCTTCTTGCCCTGCCCTTTGCGATCTTGGGATGTATCCTTCTGGTGCTGATCACTGACCGGTTCGTTTATCGCTTTTACCGAGAACAAAAAGCCAAACCGGTCATACTGGTGATCGTGTCGATGGGGGTGATGTTCATCATGAACGGCCTGGTCCGGTTCATCATCGGCCCAGATGACCAAAGGTTTTCGGACGGCGCGCGGTTCCTGATCAAAGCACGGGATTTCAAGGCGTGGACAGGGCTCAGCGAAGGCTTGGCGATCCGCACATCACAGGTCATTACGGTCGTGGTCGCCGTTGCTGCAGTTGCGGCCCTGTTCTGGTTCCTCAACAAGACCCGCACCGGAAAATCCATGCGCGCCTATTCCGATAACGAGGATCTGGCGCTGTTGTCGGGGATCAATCCAGAACGCGTGGTGATGATCACTTGGATCCTGGTGGCGGCCCTAGCGACAACTGCCGGTGTGCTCTATGGCCTCGACAAGAGCTTCAAGCCGTTTGTCTATTTCCAGTTGCTGCTGCCGATCTTCGCCTCAGCGATTGTCGGCGGTTTGGGCAGCCCGCTTGGTGCCATTGCCGGCGGCTTCATCATCGCCTTTTCCGAGGTCACGATCACCTATGCCTGGAAAAAGGTGCTGACTTACATCGCTCCAGCAAATCTGGAACCGTCGGGATTGGTGCAGCTTCTGTCCACCGATTACAAATTCGCCGTCAGCTTTGTCATCCTGCTGATCGTGCTTCTGTTTAAGCCCACAGGCCTGTTCAAAGGGAAAGCGGTATGACCGAGACAGTCAAAAACACGCTGCTTTTCGCGGTCGTTGGGGGTTTGATCCTGCTGACTGGCTTCACGCAAAGCTGGAACTCTGCAATCCTGATCCTGAATATGGGTCTGATCTCGGCCATTATGTCGATTGGCGTGAATCTGCAGTGGGGTTTTGCCGGCTTGTTCAATGTCGGTGTCATGGGTTTCGTGGCGTTGGGTGGGTTGGCGGTTGTTTTGGTGTCGACACCTCCCACTCCGGGGGCGTGGTCGGAGGGTGGCTACGGTGTTGTGTTGGCCCTTTTGCTGGGGGCAGTAACCGTTGTTGCCGCAGTGCTGGCTGCGCAGAAAATTCCGAAGGGGCGCGCGCAAACTCTGGTCATCGTCGCGATTCTCATCATTGGTTTCTTTGTCTATCGTGCGGTCTTTGATCCCAACGCGGTCGCGATCGAGGCCATCAATCCGGCAGTTGCGGGTAACATCGGTGGCCTGAACCTGCCTGTACTGTTGGCTTGGCCCGCAGGTGGACTGCTGGCTGCAGGGGCTGCATGGCTGATTGGCAAGACGGCACTGGGTCTGCGTTCGGACTATCTGGCGATTGCCACGCTTGGTATTGCCGAGATTGTCATCGCAGTCATGAAGAATGAGGATTGGTTGGCGCGCGGTGTCAAGAATGTCTACGGCATTCCCCGCCCGGCCCCGGTGGTCGGATATGAGGTCGAACTGCAAAACGACCCCAGCTTTATTGCACGCGCCGACTGGTTTGGTCTGGACCCAGTCATTGCATCCACACTGTCTGTGAAGCTGGGCTACTCGCTGCTGTTCATGATTGTGTTGCTTGCATTGCTTTGGATGGCACAAATGGCGCTCAAAAGCCCATGGGGTCGAATGATGCGTGCCATTCGTGACAACGAGGTTGCAGCTGAGGCGATGGGCAAGGATGTCACCCGTCGCCATCTTCAGATCTTTGTTCTGGGCTCAGCGATCTGCGGTATTGCCGGGGCAATGATGACGACGTTGGACGGGCAACTTACGCCGGGGACCTATAACCCGTTGCGCTTTACGTTTCTGGTCTGGGTGATGGTTATCGTCGGCGGATCAGGAAACAACTTCGGAGCAGTACTAGGTGCATTTTTGATCTGGTTCCTTTGGGTGCAGGTCGAGCCTATGGGGCTTTGGATCATGAACCTGATCACCTCGGGCATGCCGGATGGTAGCGTGCTTAAGGTGCATCTGATCGAAAGCGCGGCGCATATGCGACTGTTCACCATGGGCCTTGTGCTGTTGATTGTTCTCAGATTTAGCCCAAGAGGCCTGATCCCCGAGAAATAGAGCAAAAACCATGTAGATCAGCGAAACTGCGCCTGTAGGACGGCCCGGTTTCTTGATTCTTAACGATTTTCTGACTAAACGGGGACACCGCACCGGCCACTTGGTGCGTTGTGTTGTCGGCACTCACTCACACACGCTTAGCCGATCTGTAACGATCATTGAGACTCACTAAAAAGAGCAAAAGTATCCCATGAAGACACCACTCGCCAAAGCCACTGTGCTGCTGCCCGTCCTTGCGGCACTGACAGCATGCATTCCTTCACCGGAAGATCTGGAAACGACTCCGGTCAAGGTTCAGACCCCCAAAGGCGTGGTCACGTGCCAACTTTATCGTCCGGACCGCGTTACCTGGGATCGTGCCATTGATTTCCCGGCTGACAAAATGTCGGTGCCGGAAGCTGACGCTTACTGCAAACAGGAAGGTCAACGCCAGCTGAAGTGAGGATGCGGCGCTTTTGATCGCGCCGCCACCAACTTCTACCGGCTACGAAACAAACCTCCGAGGATGCCGCGAACAATACGGCGACCGGTTGTTCCCTTCAGTTCCTTGATAACAGCCGAACTCATGGCTGACGCAAACGTGTCCTTCTTGCGCACTGCGCGCGAGGAGGATCGACCCACCCGAGCTCCGGAATACCTGCGGGCCGAGGCGTATTCACGCTCCATAGGGCTCTGCTGTTCCGTTACTTCATCTGTCTCGGCGCGCTCTGCAGCCTTTGCGGCCGCTTCCGCCCGGGCCTGAAGTATTTCGAATGCGGATTTCCGGTCAATCGCGGTGTCGTATTTGGCCGCCATTGGCGATGCACCCAAAATGGCCTGACGTTCTGCATCCGAAATCGGCCCCAGTTGCGACCCTGGTGGGCGAATCAAAGTGCGCTCGACGATACCCGGTACGCCCTTTTTCTGAAGCATCGATGTAACCGCCTCACCAACACCGACCTCGCGGATTGCAACTTCGGTGTCGAAGGCTGGATTTTCGCGATAAGTCTCGGCGGCCATGCGCAGATTCTTGCGGTCGCGGGCTGTGAACGCCCTTAACGCATGTTGGACGCGGTTTCCCAACTGCCCCAGGATATCTTCCGGAATATCTGCTGGATTCTGCGTGATGAAGTAGACACCGACGCCTTTGGATCGGATAAGACGCGCGACTTGCTCGACCTTGTCCACCAGCACCTTGGGGGCGTCATCAAATAACAAATGTGCTTCGTCAAAAAAGAACACCAGCTTGGGCTTATCAGGGTCACCGACCTCTGGCAGTTCTTCGAACAACTCACTTAGCAGCCACAACAAGAAGGTTGCGTAGAGGCGCGGTGATCCCATCAATTGATCTGACGCCAGAATGTTGACCACCCCGCGCCCATCGTCATCGGTCCGCATAAGGTCAGCCAGATCCAGAGCGGGTTCGCCGAACAGACGTGTGCCGCCCTGGTTTTCCAGCACCAGCAACCGTCGCTGTATCGCCCCGATCGATGCCGTGGACACATTGCCATAGCGCAGCGAAAGCTGCGCCCGGTTCTCGCCGATCCAAACCAGAAGGGCCTGCAGATCCTTGAGGTCCAACAGCGGCATTCCTTCCTCGTCGGCAACACGGAATGCGATGTTCAGAATACCTTCCTGTGCCTCGCTCAACTCCATCAATCGCGACAACAGCAATGGTCCCATTTCGGTAACAGTGGTACGCACCGGGTGCCCCTGCTCACCGAATAGGTCCCAAAACGTGACCGGAAAGGCTTCGTAAGAGAAATCGGAGAAGCCGATGCGCTCGGCCCGATCCAAAAACGCCTGATGTAGTTTGTGGGATTGGCTACCCGCCAGGGCCAACCCGGACAAATCGCCTTTGACGTCAGACAGAAACACCGGGACACCGGCGCCGGAGAACCCCTCGGCCAAGATTTGAAGCGTCACGGTCTTGCCGGTGCCTGTCGCGCCAGCAATCAGGCCGTGACGATTGGCGTACTTCAAGGACAGCCCCTGTGGCTGACTGTATTCCTGCCCTGCACCGCCTATAAACAATTCTTTTGTCATCTGTTCTTTTGCCTTCGCTTTCACCGATCCATGCCCAGCATACAAAGTTAACCTTTAACTGCGATAGTCTTGTCGTTCTCTTTGCGGTGCATGCTGCGGGGGACAAACTTCCTCCCTGTCGACTGGCCGTGCCTTCGGGCGCGGCTTTTTTCAAGTTTCCGGCATTAAAGTGAACTGATGAGTATGTTAAAAGTTCAGGTTAGCAGTTGACCGCTGAGTGCCCCTTCCTTAGGATTTGCGCATAACTAAGTCGGCCAGTCCGACGGGGAGAAAAATTCGGGAAAGGGAGCTGTGCAAACGGCTCCCTTTTTCTTGTCCTGAAAGGCAGTTGT
The DNA here is from genome assembly GCF_947489545.1 of uncultured Ruegeria sp. Taxonomy (NCBI): domain Bacteria; kingdom Pseudomonadati; phylum Pseudomonadota; class Alphaproteobacteria; order Rhodobacterales; family Roseobacteraceae; genus Ruegeria; species uncultured Ruegeria sp. The sequence goes on from NZ_CANLDZ010000005.1 coordinate 174,610, forward strand.
TCTACCCTTTTGGCAAGAAATCGTTCAAATTCCGACCCACCGACAGCTTAGCGCCTGACACCAGGTGATTAGGGTGCTAGACGAAACAAAAAGATCAATCATCAAAACCCCGAGGCATTCATGATCAAGAACATCCTCTCGCTCAACACTGTGGCTGCGGCTCTGATGTGTGGCGCAGTCAGCGCACAAGAAGCGACACCCACTGAAGAGACACCAAACGCCGAGACTGGCACCGAGCTGGATCTTGGAGAATCCGGTCCGCGCGTCGGCGAGCAATTCGTCAAAGAGAAATCAGGTGAATGGGACGTGTCCTGCATCAAAGCAGAGGACGGTGAAGACCCCTGTGCAATCGTGCAAGTCTTGAACGGTCCGCAAGGCGAGCCGATAGCCGAAGTCTCCATCGGTAAACTACCCGAAGGCGGGGCCGCCGTGGCTTGGGCGAATGTAATTGTCCCGCTGGAAACACTGCTGCAGGCACAGCTGGCGCTGTCAATCGATGGTGCGCCACGCAAACTGTACAACTACCATCACTGCGTTCCCGTAGGGTGTGTTGCGCAATTGGGCCTCAGCCAGGGTGACCTCAGCGCGATGAAGGCTGGCAGCAAGGCGACATTCTCGCTGGTTCCGGCACGTTTCCCCGATCAGGTCCTCGAAATGGACATGTCTCTGTCTGGCTTTACCACAGGGTTTGACGGTCTGGACGTTAACGTCAGATAAATCCGTTTGAAACAAGACCACCACTGCTAACGATCCTGGCGGTGGTGGCTTTCACAGGTTTCACACTTTCTTCAAAGCCAGTACCGCGTTCAGCCCACCGAAGGCAAACGCATTGCTTATTGCAACATCGACTTTGACCTCGCGGGATTCGTTTGGCACGACGTCCAGCGCACATTCTGGATCGGGTTCTTCGTAGCCAATGGTTGGCGCAATGATCCCGTCCCGCAGTGCCATGATGCACGCCAGCAACTCAACAGCGCCGGTGCCACCGATCAAATGGCCATGCATGGATTTAGTAGACGAGATCATGAGATCATCCGCATGCGGGCCAAAAACGTCGGCAACTGCGGCGCATTCTGTCTTATCGTTCGCTGCAGTGCCCGTCCCGTGGGCGTTGATGTAACTTACATCGCTCGCGTTTAACCCAGCATCAGCCAAGGCCTCGGCCATGGCCCGAGAAGCCCCTTGTTTACTGGGCATAACGATATCCGCCGCATCCGATGACATGGCAAACCCAACAACCTCGCACAGGATTTCAGCACCGCGTGCGCGCGCATGCTCAAATTCTTCGAAGACAAAAATGCCGGCACCCTCACCCTGCACCATTCCGTTTCGATTGGCGCTAAATGGGCGACAGGCATCCTTGGACATCACCCGCAACCCTTCCCAGGCTTTGACCCCACCAAAACACAGCATGGATTCAGCGCCGCCGGTGATCATGGCCGGGGCCGCGCCGCTACGCACCATCTGAAAGGCCAATGCCATGGCGTGGTTTGACGACGCGCACGCTGTAGAAACCGTAAAGCTGGGCCCCTTTAGATTATGCTCCATCGACACATGGCTGGCGGCAGCGTTGTTCATCAGTTTCGGCACCACAAAAGGATGCACACGGTTTTTGCCATCTTCATAGACCGAGCGGTAGTTGTCATCCCATGTCGAAACGCCGCCACCCGCTGTCCCCAGAACAACGCCCGACCTCGCGGCCATATCACCGTGGAATTCGATCCCGGATTGCTCAATCGCTTCTTTCGCGGCGGTCAGGGTGAATTGCGTGAACCGATCATACAGCGTCATTTGCTGACGGTTGAAGCGGCCTTCGGCCTCGAACCCACGCACCTGGCCACCAATCTTGATGGTCAGACGTTCGACATCGCGAAACTCAAGCTCGGAGATGCCACAACGCCCTTCGCGCATGGCCTCGAGTGTATCGGGGACCGAATGGCCCAGCGAGTTGATGGTGCCGGCGCCGGTAATAACAACACGTTTCATAACTTTGCGTCAGACCTTTTCCGACACGAGCTTTTCGATCCCAGCGATGATCGCAGCAACGTTGGAAATATCAAAATCGTTGGCTTGCGGTTCATTTGCGTTAAACGGAACAGAAATGTCGAATTCTTCTTCGATAGAGAAAATGCTTTCGACCAGCCCCATGCTGTCGATCCCAAGATCTTCAAGCGTGCTTTCAGGCGTTACATCCGAAGGCTCCAGCAAGGCCTGCTCTGCGATGATTGCGATGACGCGGTCGCTGATGCTCATGTCGATCCCCTGATTGCCGGTTTGAGGATGATTTAATCGCTCGGAGGCTGTTTGAAAACAGCCTTTTTCAACGCCTCAACGTCACGTGCCATCCGAGGCAAGCGGCGCTGTGCCTTGTAGATATCGGTATGGCTTTCCATCTTGATGCCAGGGTAACCCATGATGACACGCCCAGCAGGAACGTTGGACAGGATCTTGGTGCCTCCGCCAGATATCACGCCATTGCCAATAAAGATGTTGTCGACTACCCCGGTTTGACCGCCCAGAACAACGTTATTGCCAATCTCGACGGACCCCGAAACACCTGTCTGACCACATAGAAGGCAATCTTGGCCGACGCGGGTGTTGTGTCCGACGTGAACGAGGTTATCCAGCTTGGTGCCGTTGCCAATACATGTGTTACGGATCGTCCCGTTGTCGATGGTGCAATTGGCCCCAACTTCGACATCATCGCCAATTTCCACGGCACCTAACGAATGAATGCGCAACCAGGTCTGTGCCTTCGCATCTCCTTGATCCCCCATCGTTTTCCGAACGTTCTCAACGCCCGAAACTTCAGGTGTCACAAAGCTGAAACCGTCCCCGCCGATCCTTGCACCGGGTTGTGCGATAAAACGGTCCCCGATCCGGGCCCGTGCCCCGATGCTGACCATTTCGCGCAGAACGGCGCTTTCGCCAAGGATCACGTCCAGGCCAACGACGCAGTGCGCTCCGATAACCGCTCCTGCGCCAATTTGGGCGCGCGCGCCCACAACGGTCAGCGGACCGATGGACACGTTCGCGGCAATCTGAGCCGTCGGGTCAACCACTGCAGACGGGTGGATGCCAGGTTCAATCCCCTGCCCCCGGTCCAGCATCGCGGTGATCCCGGCCATCGCCATTCGAGGACGCGGTACAAATACTGCGGCGGACAGACCCAGTGCCTGCCAGTCGGCGCCTTCCCATAACACGGCCGCGCGCGCATCACCGTTTGAAAGCGCTTCAGCATATTTTGGCGCCATAGCCATCGCCAGATCCGTCGGGCCCGCATCGCCCGGCTCGGCTGCCCGAATGATCGTGAGACCCGTGTCGCCCTGACACTCAGCCCCAAGGGCTTCGGCGATTTGCTGAACGGTAAACTGCATGCGGGCTTCCTTTTGGCAGGAGTTGCGCCCTGTGATTACCCCTGAACGTCCGGCAGGGCCACCCCTGCCTTCTGAAGAGCTTGCCAAATCTTGCTATCGCGTTTGTAGACGTCGCGGCGATACTGTATGTCGCCTCTCGGCCCTATATAGGCAGTGCGATAGATCAGATGCACCGGAACCGGGTTCTCCAGTTCGACCTTGGTCTCTTTTCCGGTGCCCAGAATACGATGGAAAAACGCTTTGGGGTCTTCTTCCTGCTTGGCAAGCAGTGCGTAAGCAAACTCAAACGGTTGCGCCAGTCGGATACAGCCATGCGAAAAGGCCCGCACTTCGCGTGAAAACAAACTTTTCTGAGGTGTATCATGCAGATAGATGTTGTGCTTGTTGGGGAACATGAACTTCACCAAACCCAACGCATTCCGTTTGCTGGGCGGCTGACGCATCGCAAACGGGAAATTGCGCGCCGTGAATTGGGTAAAGTCCACAGCACCGCGATTGACCTGGCGGCCGCGTCGGTCGGTAATTTCAATATGGCCAACAGCGTTGGGATTGGACTGAAGCTTTGGCAGGTATTCCTTGGTGATGATCGAGCGCGGAACATACCAGCTCGGGTTGATCACCATATGCTCCATCTCGTCTGAGAATTCAGGGCTGCGACGGTCATGCGTGTTTTTGCCAATGACAGCACGAGTCTCAAACGTGACCTGCCCATCGTCGACGATCTTTGCCGAGAAATCGGCCTGATTGACCAGAATATGACGTGTGCCACGTTCACGTGGCAACCAACGTTCGCGTTCCAAGGCGACATACACTGCTTTCAACCGCTCGGAAGCAGGCTGGTTGAGTTCCGTGATCGTACCGTTTCCGGCAACGCCATCGGCGGCCAGTCCATGGGCCGTTTGGAACGCCTGAACCGCAGCAAGAACCGCGTCGTCATAGACCGGGCTGGCCGTTGGTTTCAGATAGCCCATAGCCACAAGCCGGTTGCGCAGCTTGATCACGCTGGATCCGGTATCCCCGTATTCCAGTTTGGTCACCGGGACTGTAGACCCCCAACCACCCTGATCAACCAACGCTTCAAGGGCCATTTTTTGCTTCATCAAGGAGCGATACTGGAGCGTCCGTGGCGCAACCTGATCCAGATAGTCTGCCCCGTGCGTGTTAAGCTGTTGCAGGTGGTCTGTGGCACTGCGCCGTTCCACTTTACGCACCAGTCCAGCATCGATGCTGGCCGGGCGCAAAGCTCCCGAGTACAGATCATCTGCGTATTCGACAAAAACCCGGGTCAATTCCGCTTCGACCGCGCCCAGATCCCGAACCGAACGAGCCTGTTGCATCTGGTCGATCAACGCCTGAACGTCATATCCTGCGGCGGGTAACCCGTGCAGATGCCTCTCCGACAAGGACTTGATCAAAGCAGCCCGACGCTGGGCATGTTCTTGCGTATTCCCCACCCAAACCGGCGCAAATCCGTTGCCTTTGTAAAACTCAGCGATCCCCGTCGCATTCGGGGTGTGTTCGGCAACGGCCATCTGAAATGCAGTATCGGGGGCGATGTCCGAGGCGGTGTTAGCCATCGCGGCCGTTGCCGCGAAACAGGCGGTTAGCAAAACACTGGAACTGGTTCTAAAAACAGAGAGCATGAGATGACCTTGGTTATTCAATAGCTTGAGCAATAGTCGCTGCGTCGGACAAATATGGTTTTCGGACCCGCCTGTTGTCTATTCACAAATTCCTTACCTCAGAGCTTCCGCTCGCGCGTGATGCGCGTTTGCATCGGCTGCGTGCTGCGCGACACCCAATTAAGAAATTTTTGTGGCGCACTGTGTCATTTGCGCAAAAAACTGCCGAAAATTCCCCCTTGAAAAGATGCCTCTGAAAGACTTCTTGGCGGCCGAATCTGATTGTGCCATAAATTCCGCATCTGGGATGGGAATAAATTAACACCGCGCACGTAACATCGTGTGCAGGCAGGAACAGTACGGGACGAACCTAAAAATGACCAAGTGCAGTACCTCGGGAATGACCCGGCGTGCCCTATTGGGCGCATTCGCGGCCACAGCGGTCGCAGCAGCACCTTCCTATTCCAACGCAGCAGGTTTTCTTCGCGGTGGCGGCGATATTCGCCGTATCAGTATGTATTCCGGTCGCACTGGCGAGCGGATTGATATGATATATTGGGTGGACGGCAAATATATCAAGGACGCTGTCAAGGAAGTGAACCACTTCATGCGTGACTGGCGGACTGACCAGAGCAAGTCCATGGACCTGCGCACTATCGACATCATGGCCGCCTCACATAACCTTTTGGACGCGAGTGAGCCGTATATGCTGTTGTCGGGCTATCGCTCGCCCCAGACCAACGCGATGCTGCGTTCGAAATCCCGCCGCGTAGCGCGCAACTCGTTGCACATGCAGGGTCAGGCGGCTGATTTGCGTTTGGCGTCCAGATCGGTTTCTCAGATGGCCAAAGCAGCCATGTCGTGCCGTGCTGGCGGTGTTGGTCAGTATTACCGCTCGAACTTTGTTCACATGGACTGCGGTGTTGTCCGCACATGGCGCGGCTAAGCCCGAACGCGACAAAGCCTCAGTATCCTGCCTTTATTCGTGCTTGGATGGCATGTGATCGTACTTCAACGTGCCGCAAACTGCCTGACTTCTGAAAAGAACAAACACAATAGTCCCGTATTCTGTTTGTGAAAGACTCCATCTCCAAAGTCTCAAGACAACACCCCGCAGCGACTGAACGACAACGCGTTAGACCCGTTGCACTCGCAAAATTCTTCGACTGTCAAGATTATTGAATGGCGCACCTGAGAAGATTCTCTCAGTATTTAATATTATTATTTTTCAGTGCTTTATGCGATATTCCGTCAAAGAATGTTGCGGGATTTGTTGCGGGATTGACAATCACCCCCATGATCAGCCCTTGAGCTTTGGCGCGATCATGAAATAGATGCGATGGCGAGAATTTCACTTCATTTATTGGGATCCACCTTTATGAGCTTGCTACGTGATATCCAACAATCCTTGATGCAAGAAGGCAGCGACATTGGTCCTGTACTCCCAAAGTTGCGTTTTCTAGCGTCACGCCTTGGAAGTGACCTGCTTGAGGATTGGGTAAAGCACGAAAGTGAGGGATATCCGAGCGACATTGATGTGCCAGAATACAGAAGACTCTCGGTTACTTATAAGGCCGATTTCTCAGGGGCCTATGGATCAGGCATGCAAAATGCACCAATTCCACCGGCATTGATTAAGAAACACTGCGGTGACCACTGGGTGAACTACAAAATGCGCCAAAGTGTCGCCGCAATAGATAGCCTTTTGGCCGGTGGTGAAAGTGGTATTTTGGAGCTCGATGCCTCGAACTTGATTTTGCGTTTGCAAGGCAAAGTATACCAAGACATGGCATGCAACAGCGTAACTGGAATACTGTCGAAAGCTGCATTAGTAGAACTTCAATACGCTGTGAGATCAAAAATCCTCGAATTAACCATTGAGCTGGAAAAGAACATTCCTGCTGCGATTGAAGTAACAATTGGTGTGACGGATAACCTGAGTCCGGATGAAACGAAAACTGTCACTCAGCTGACTCAACAGATTTTCCATGGCGATGTGACGAATATAAACAGTAGCGGCGAAGCTAACTCCCGCGTAAATTTGAATTCTAATGACAGCTCTACCAACATTTCTGGTTAAATTGGTTCAACTCGGAAATGCCGCGCCCTAAAGTAGCGCCCCCAGTAAACTGATGATACCAGCGGCGACCAAATTGCCAGAGGCACCCTCTGCAACCGATTTGATGGATTGAAGCGCTCCAAGGACCCTAACCTTTGAAGGCTTAGCCTTTTCTGCCTCTTCCTCAAGGGTGACAAGTTGTGCATCCACAACGTCGCGACTGTCTGTTGGTAGTTGAGAAATCACAGGGCGTACCTGCTGTATGAAGTCGCGCAGTTGTTCCTGTGAGAAGTCAGCAGAAATGTTTGTCGAGTTGTCAGTAGAATTGATATTCAAACGCGCATTTGAGCCCGTGAAGTGGGCAGTTATCCCTTGAACTACCGTCGATACTTCTTTTGGTGAGCCTGCTTTCCGGACATCTATGTGAAAATGTGAGTCAGACCCAACATTAAAAAACTTCGGATTTGTGATCTCATAGTCTTCGACCAAGCCATTGGGGAGCTTTCGAAGAAGATGGTCACCAACTTCTAGCGGCAGCGATTGGTCGGATGTGAAGACCATGTCGCCTGTTACAAGCGCTGGAATGTCTTCCTTCACAACCTTCCCATCGGATTTTACGAGGGTGACTCGATCTTTGTTAAAGTCTTTCAGCATAAAAAATTCCTACATTGTGAACTACTTGCGCAACCCTATCTGACTGTAATTCACAGTGCCCAGACATGAAACTCCCATGTTGCGACACGGATTTTCTTACTCTTCGTGTTAGGTCAGAATTGTTTGCACAAGCCGCAGGTAAATTCGCATTGGTTGTTTGCGATGTTGCGGGAAATGTTGCGGGATTTTTTGGCTTCGCAACATTTTTCAAAGTGAAAATAAAAAATATCCAATAAATTCAATTACTTATGAAAATGGAATGGCGCACCTGAGAGGATTCGAACCTCTGGCCTCTGCCTTCGGAGGGCAGCGCTCTATCCAGCTGAGCTACAGGTGCCTTGGCCGTTAGCTAACCTTGTTCCGATCCGGGTGCAACTGCAAATCTTCGCCTCCCATATCGGTTTCGCCTAGACAGATTGGTCCGCTTCACGCGAACAAATCATGTGCCAGTTCGAGTGCTTCGATCAGGGTGTCGACCTCATCCGTTGTGTTGTACAGACCGAAACTCGCGCGGCATGTGGCGGTCAGCCCCAGGTGATCCATCAAGGGACCTGCACAGTGATGACCCGCCCGGACTGCGACACCTTTCTTGTCCAGAATAGTAGACACATCATGCGCGTGCCCTGCCCCGTCCAGTGTGAAGCTGAAGATCGCAGCCTTGTCAGGTCGGATGCCCTGCACCTGTAACCAGTTCAATCCTTTAAGGCGCTGCATGGCGTAGTCCCGCAACCCAGCCTCATGGGCTGCGATATTCTCCATCCCCAATTCCATCATGTAGTCCAGCGCAGCGCCCAACCCGATGATTTGAACGATACCCGGCGTTCCGGCTTCAAACTTCATGGGCGGATCGTTGTAGATGACCTGATCTTTGCTGACCTCTTTGATCATGTCGCCACCACCGATAAACGGGCGCATCTCAGCCATACGTTCGGATTTGATGAAAATCGCACCGGACGCAGAGGGACCGTAAAGCTTGTGCCCGGTGATCGCATAGAAGTCGCAACCGAGGTCCTGCACGTTCACAGGCATATGAACTGCACCCTGGCTTCCATCGACCAGAACCGGAACACCTTTGGCATGCGCACCGTCGGTAATGGCCTTCACATCCACAACAGTGCCAAGAACGTTCGAGCAATGTGTTACGGCGACCAATTTGGTCTTGGGTCCAATCGCATCGATCACGGCCTGAGGGTCCAACCCGCCGTCAGCATCCACATCGACCCATTTAAGGATAACGCCTTGCCGCTCGCGCAAAAAATGCCAGGGGACAATATTGGCGTGATGCTCCATCACGCTAAGTACGATCTCGTCCCCTGCTTGCAGGCGTGGCATGGCCCAGCCATACGCGACCAGATTGATCCCTTCCGTCGTACCGGAATTCAGAACAATTTCATCCTCGTCGGGTGCGCCAAGGAAATGTGCGATTTTGCCACGCACATTCTCATATTTTTCAGTGGCCAGATTGGACAGATAATGCAGCCCACGATGCACGTTTGAATACTCTTCTGAATACGCCCGGGTCACCGCATCGATCACAACCTGCGGTTTCTGCGCCGAGGCCCCATTGTCGAGGTAGGTCAGCGGCTTGCCGTTCACCTGACGCGACAGGATCGGAAAGTCTGAACGGATGTTTTGCACATCATACATAGGCTTATTCCCTAGACGGGCCCGCTTGGGGTCAACATGAGGACGAAAGGCACCGCAACAAGGGCGGACAGCAGGATGACAGCAAAAGACTTACCCAGAGATCCGAACTGATGCGCTTCGTTCAAAAAATGCAGTGTGATGTACAGGCTGAGCACCGCCGTCGCCATCAGCAATAACAGCATGAGAAACGGAAAGGTGATGCTTAGAACCAGCGTGATCAGCAGGGCTGCGATCTGCAGAAACTGCAGCCAAATCGTCAGAACCATCATATCATCGAACGTCGCAGTCCCGCCCAAAAGGCGGCCGACGAACAGAAAGGCCACGATGCTCAACATCATTGCTCCGGCCGATTTCAGCAACACTAACGGAATCGATTCAGTCTCGGTCAGTGTTTCGCTGTCCGGAGCATCAATGTCAGGCACCGAAACGAACAGCTCGATGCCCAATTGCACAAGGCAATTCAGAACAACAGCCAAGAAAAACGCCAGCCACAAGACCTCGCGCCCCGGTTTCAGGGCCAACAGCTGACGCGCAGCTTCCGCCGGTTTGCGCAGCGTTAGGACCGCCAGATTGCCGAAGAAGACCGTGTTCATACAGCAACCCTTTGTGCTTGCCTGAGGCCTGATAACCAGAACCAAACAAATACGGCAACCCAAACCCCGCCCACCAGGGTCAATGTTGGCCCAGGACCGATAAACCCGGCAACCAGCCCGTTCAACAATACCAGCGGAGCCGAGGACAACAGAGCCCAAAACAAAGCAAGACGCGCGCCATAGGCTGTTCCGTGACCACCTACCAGTCGCGCCGCCCAATATGAGATCAGAGCCAATAGGTAGAAGAACAACGGTAATATGAACACGGAACCCAACAGGGCACCGCCCAAAAGCATATTCAGTTCCAGCCCTTCAAGATGCGCCCGACGCGCCAGACCCGGCATTTGCGCAATGAACGCGACCAGACAAAAAGACATGACAAATGCCAGCGCCCGGTCTTCGCGCGGTCCCATATCCAGAAGCCGGCGCACGACGCGCCCCGGCCCCCGGTAAGTTGCCACGATATCTGACGAAACCGGCATCAGCTGCGCCGCGCCAACCAACCTTCCAGACGATTCACAATGGCTTCGGCCAAGGAACCGTCTTCGATCTCGTCTACTGCCTCGGCCAGAAAGGCCAGGGTCAGCATATTGGTCGCGTCCTTTGTCGGCACGCCACGAGACCGCAGGTAGAACAGAGCGGTTTCGTCAATCGCGCCGGATGTCGACCCGTGTGAACAGGCCACGTCGTCGGCATAGATCTCAAGCTCGGGCTTGGCCAGGAACTGACTGTCATCATCCAACAGTAGTGACTGGCTGATCTGGTAACCGTCAGTTTTCTGAGCGCCTGCTTTGACCAGAATCTTGCCCTGAAAAACCCCGGTCGCACCGTTGCGCAGCACTTTCTTGAAGACTTGCCGGCTTTCGCAGTTCACCGCATCGTGAGTGACAAACACGGTGTCATCATGATGGAAATCACCATCACCGACACAAGCGCCCGCCACGTGAGCAACAGCGTCATCTCCGGTCAGTTCGACAATCTGCTCGTTCCGGGTGAGCACGCCGTTCACGGTCAAGGTGAATGACTTGTAGACCGATTCCTGCCCCAGACGGGTGAACATATGGGTGGCTGCACGCCGCTCATGATCGCGCCCCTGCGCGCGCACGTGATGCAATGTGCCGTTGTCCGCCACGTCGATCTCCATACACTTGTTAAAGCGGGAGGCAGCCGGGCCGGTTTCCAGAATCGTCGCTTCGGCTCCGCTTTCGACGCGAACTACATGATGTAGGATAGCGTCCGATGTTGGGGACGCGTGGCGGTAGATCAGATTGATCGGTTTGGATGGCTTACCTGTCACGTGGATGGCAACTCCATCAGACGCAAAAGCAGTGTTCAGTGCCGCCAAAGGACGTTGCACCGGAACCTGACCACGAGCCTCAAGCACACCGTATAGCTCTTTCGCCCAGTGAATATCCTTGCAACAGATATCTTCGAGGCGATCAATACTGACGCCTTCCAGAGACAGGTCATCCGAATCGTTAGGGCTGAACACACCATCGACGAAAACGATTTTCAGTCGATCGAGCTTATCGAAAATCGGCGGCTCGTCATCCTTCAACACTGCGGCCGGCATAGCATCAGACGTGATGAGTGTGTCCGGGCGCGTGTATTTCCAATACTCATCGCGACGTCCGGGCAGGCCCGTTTCCAACACGCGCGCCAAAGCGTCTTCGCGCGCAGCACGGGTGCACCCGGCATCGGGCATCGTCAACGTGGCCAATCGAGCCTCGGTTGCAGATTGTTTAACCTCGGGGACAGCCATTAGTTCACCTCGGCGAGAATGTCAGAGTAGCCGTTGTTTTCAACTTCCAGCGCCAGTTCGGGACCGCCGGTTTTGACAATTTTTCCGTCAGCCATGATGTGCACGACATCCGGTTTGATGTGATCCAGCAAGCGCTGATAGTGAGTGATGACAAGAAATCCCCTGCCCTGATCGCGCAGCGCGTTTACACCTTCAGCAACCAGTTTCATCGCATCTACATCAAGGCCGGAGTCTGTTTCGTCCAGAATGCAGAGCTTGGGTTCCAGCATTGCCATTTGCAGGATCTCGTTCCGCTTCTTCTCACCGCCAGAAAACCCGACATTGACGGGGCGCTTCAGCATATCGGCGTCGATTTTCAAAGACTTGGCCTTGGCGCGGATTTCTTTGAGGAAGTCAGCAGCTGACATCTCATCTTCCCCGCGTGCTTTGCGCTGGGCGTTCACAGCGGTGCGCAGGAAGGTCATGTTGCCGACGCCCGGAATTTCGACGGGATACTGGAAGGCGAGGAACATGCCGGCGGCGGCGCGCTCTTCAGGCTCCATCTCCAGCAGATCTTCACCATTGAGATCTACCAAACCTTCGGTGACTTCGTATCCGTCACGGCCTGAGAGCACATAGCTGAGGGTCGACTTGCCCGATCCGTTCGGCCCCATGATCGCATGCACTTTGCCGGCCTCGACGGTCAGGTCCACGCCTTTGAGGATCTGCTTGTCTTCTTCCTCAAGTTTCACGTGCAGGTTTTTGATTTCCAGCATTTATTTGTCCTTTGGTGTAGCAGCAGAGCACTTGGGCTCCGTTCAATTTCTATCCCAGTAACTTTCGGAGAATACGCGACGCAATCCACCCCAGGATAACTCCGCCACCCACCGCCCATACCGGGTTTATGAAGGCCATATCATTGATGTTGACGTAAGCGACGCCAAACAACCCACCAAGCACTGGAAGCGCATAACCCATTGCGGTCAGCACTTCATCCCTTTGGATGCGTTGGCGGGACTTGTCCGGCATTAGCCTACAGACCCTTCCAGACTAATCGCGACAAGCTGTTGCGCTTCCATGGCAAATTCCATTGGCAACGCCTGCAGCACGTCTTTGCAGAACCCGTTGACCACGAGGGCCACAGCCTCTTCTTCGTCCATGCCGCGCTGACGACAATAGAACAGTTGATCGTCGTCCACTTTGGAGGTCGTCGCCTCGTGTTCCACCCGGCTCGAGTTGTTTTTGACCTCGATATACGGCACCGTGTGGGCTCCGCATTTGTCGCCAATCAAAAGGCTGTCACACTGGGTATAGTTGCGGCTGTCTTTCGCCTTCGGGTGCATCGAAACCAGCCCGCGATAGGTGTTCTGTGCCTTGCCCGCACTGATCCCCTTCGACACGATCCGCGACTTAGTGTTTTTGCCCAGATGAACCATCTTAGTGCCGGTATCAGCCTGCTGATAGTTGTTGGCAATCGCGATCGAATAGAATTCACCTTGGCTTTCATTGCCGCGCAGGATGCAGGACGGGTATTTCCAGGTCACAGCCGAGCCTGTTTCAACCTGTGTCCACATCACCTTGGACCGATCGCCCCGACAATCGGCGCGCTTGGTCACAAAGTTATAGATACCACCCTTGCCGTTCTCATCCCCGGGGAACCAGTTCTGAACAGTCGAATACTTCACCTCGGCATCTTCTTCGATGATGATTTCGACCACCGCGGCGTGCAGCTGTGCGGTGTCGCGCTGGGGCGCGGTGCACCCCTCGAGATATGAGACATACGAGCCTTTGTCGGCGATGATCAACGTCCGCTCGAACTGACCTGTGTTTTCCGCGTTGATGCGGAAATAGGTGCTCAGCTCCATAGGGCAGCGCACGCCCGGAGGGATGTAGACAAAGGATCCATCTGAGAAAACGGCTGAATTCAGTGTGGCGTAGAAGTTGTCTGACACCGGCACGACAGTGCCGAGGTACTTTTTGACCAGCTCAGGATGCTCTTTGATCGCCTCAGAAATCGAACAGAAGATGACACCGGCCTCTTTCAGCTCTTTCTGGAAAGTCGTCCCTACAGATACCGAGTCAAACACCGCATCAACAGCAACTTTACGCCCCTCGGCCGGTGCGTTTTCAGCGCCTTCGACGCCCGCCAGAATCATCTGTTCTTTCAGAGGGATACCCAGCTTTTCGTAAGTTGCCAAAAGCTTAGGGTCGACTTCGTCCAGCGATTTCGGCTTTTCTTCCATCGACTTGGGGCGCGCGTAATAATACTGGTCCTGAAAATCGATTGGCGGGTAGTGGACCATCGCCCAAGTGGGCTCGTCCATCTTGGTCCAACGCTCGAACGCGGCCAGACGCCATTCGGTCATCCATTCCGGCTCTTCGTTCTTGTCCGAGATCAGGCGCACAATATCGGGATTCACGCCCTTGGGCGCGTATTCCATTTCGATATCGGTGTCCCAGCCATATTTATAGGTTCCGACTTCGCGAACCGCATCCACGGTTTCCTGATCGACACCCTCTTTTACCTGGGCCTGGTCCAATGCGGCCATGTTCTACCCTCCGTCAGATCACGCGGCGCGCGCGCGATGCTTTTTCTCTTTTTCCAACCACGTTTCGGCGAAACGCAGCACGTCTTCTTCGGTTGTCCGAGGGCCCAGCGATACGCGGATCGCGCTGGCTGCTGTCACCTCATCATATCCCATTGCAGTCAACACCGCGCTGGCGCGTACTTTGCCGCTGGAACAGGCAGAGCCCGCACTGACCGCAAAACCCGACAGATCCATCTGCATGACCTGTGTTTCACCCTTCCAACCGGGGGACGCGAAACACAGCGTGTTCGGAAGGCGTTTTTGACCTTTCCCGACAAAAATAGGTGATTTATTTCCAGCCTCAAGAGCGTTTTCTAGAATATTTCTAAATTCTTCAACTTGCGCCCAAACACCATTGTTCAAGTCACGCGCCGCTGCCTCAGCTGCCGCCCCGAACCCTGCTATTCCAATGACATTTTCGGTACCCGACCGGCGCCCCATCTCTTGCCCACCGCCTTTGATCTGGACCGCCAGGTCCGTACCACGCTTCATGACCACCGCACCGACCCCTTTGGGACCGCCAAGTTTGTGCGCCGAGATCAAAGCCATCTGAGCGCCGAGCCAGTTGAACGCGATCGGCAGCTTACCGAAAGCTTGGGTGGCGTCAGTCACGACCAGCCCAGACGGCAGTGATTGAACAATGCCCGTTTCGGAGTTGGCCACTTGCAGGGTAGCTTTCGTAGGATCATCGACCACAACCAAACCGCTGCTCTGAACTTGGGTATCTTCTATAGTCCAAGCCCTTACCGCGTCATGTTCAATTGCAGAGCCGTGAAGATCGCGACCTGCCATCGTCAATGCAGCACCCTCGGTGGAACCGGATGTGAAGACAATGTCGGCGCCATCAGCGCCAAATGCGTTGGCAACCTGGGCACGGGCCCGCTCGATCAGAGCTTTAGCCGCGCGCCCTTCGGCGTGGACCGAGGACGGATTGCCGCAGACATCCATCGCCGCAATCATCGCGTCGCGCGCTTCGGGCCGCAAAGGCGTTGTCGCGTTGTGATCCAGATAAACACGCGTCATGGATACATCTTTTCCCGAACAATCCTCATGATGTTGCTTTCAAACCCGTTAGATCAATCGTCGACAACAGCGAACAGGTTCGGAACTGCCGGACAAGGCGCAAGATCGTTCTTGATGACGTCGGACAAACGGGTCTGGTGCAAAAACACATACACATGAGCGCTAAGGCCTTCCCAAAGCCGGTTGGTCAAAGACTGCGCACGGCTGCCTGAAGACGCGCCAGACGCCCCGGCCCCCTTTTGCAATGCGTCAACCGTTTCGTCCACCGCGCTGAGGATTTCAACCACACGAATCTCAGACGCCGGGCGCGCCAGACGATAGCCGCCACCCGGACCGCGCACAGATGCGACAAGTTCGGCCCGCCGAAGCTTGACGAACAGCTGCTCCAGGTAAGGAAGTGAGATATCCTGACGCTCGGAGATTTCACCCAGTGTGACCAGCCTGTCAGTGGACTGCAAAGCAATATCTGCCAACGCCACCATGGCGTAACGTCCTTTGGTCGACAGCTTCATTATCCGGTCCTCTTAGTCAGATCCGCGCGAAATCATTGACGCCGCCGCTGCCAGTGCGTATCTCCGACGGACAGCGCGTTTTCGCTAAGCGTGATAATTAGAACCGTTCTAAGGTGCCCGACGAATACCGTCAAGTAATTCCCGGCGCCAATTAGAAAAAGACAGGACCAAAGCACACATGCCCGAGGTGATTTTTCCCGGACCCGAAGGCCGCCTGGAAGGCCGCTACCACCCGCAAAAGGAAAAAGACGCACCGATCGCCATCGTGCTGCACCCGCATCCTCAGTTCGGCGGGACCATGAACAACAAGGTGGTCTATAATCTCCACTACGCGTTTTACAACATGGGCTTCACCGTGTTGCGCTTTAACTTCCGTGGAGTTGGCCGCAGCCAGGGCGAATACGACCAGGGCGTAGGCGAGCTGAGCGATGCAGCGTCGGCGCTGGATTACCTGCAATCGATGAACACCAATTCCAAACATTGCTGGGTCGCAGGCTTTTCGTTCGGCGCATGGATCGGAATGCAGTTGTTGATGCGCCGCCCCGAGATCACAGGGTTCATCAGCGTGTCGCCCCCGGCCAACATGTATGACTTTTCGTTCCTGGCGCCCTGCCCGTCTTCTGGCTTGATCATCAATGGATCCGCGGACCGCGTCGCGCCCCCGGCCGATACAACTGGATTGGTGAGCAAGCTGCACGAGCAAAAAGGCATCACCATCACCCATACCGAGGTCGAAGGTGCCGATCACTTCTTCCAGGATCGCCACATGGACACGCTGATCACTGATGTCAGCGACTATGTGAAGCGCCGACTGACTGAAACCACGCGCTAATGTCCGATACGATCACCAATCTGGCGTCGAAACTGGCGGAAGATACGATGAAGGTCATGGATGAAACCGGCGATGATCGTTTCTTTATGCAAGTTTCCGAGCTTTTGGGCGCCTCCTCGCAGTCTTTGGAAGAGGCATTCCTGACTGAAGTCCGGGTGCGGTTGGCGGAGCGCCAGGCGCGGCAATTCGTGATAAAGCGACTGACCGATCACCGCTCGAAGGTCAAAGCGATAGAGAAGCAATGACCGAGAGGTTATCGGCTCAGATCACATTCCTGAAACGGGCGGATGATCTGAAAACAGTCGAGCGGGCGAATGTCCTGCTCGACCAGTCCCGTCCCGAAAACTCCGCCGAACATAGCTGGCATCTTGCGCTTTGGGCGTTGGTCATGGCACCGCTGGCAGGTCCCGATGTAAGCACTGACCGTGTGATACGCATGCTGCTGCTGCATGATCTTGTCGAGATCATCGTCGGCGACCACCCAATTCACCTGAGCACGGATTGGGAAAGTGTCGCGAAAGCCGAACACGCAGCCGCAGTGCAACTTTTTGGCCTTCTCCCCTCGGAACAGGCAGAAGAGTTCATGTCCTTGTGGCGCGAATTCGAGGCAGATCAAACCTCGGACGCGCAATTTGCCAAGATACTGGATCGGTGCCAGCCCCTGTTTCAGGTCTTATGCGCAACCCAACCGAGGTCAGACCATCTGGACGTCGTTCGGGATAATCTGGATGGTGGGCGTGCGGCCTATCTGGAAAGTGTGTTTCCCTGTGCCTACCGTCACGCGCACGATTTGCTGGCCAACAAAGGCGTTGACAATAACGCGTTCACAAACCGGCTGCCATTTCTGACCGAGGCCGATCAGCTGAAATCTGTTCTGCGCGCCTCTCGTCTGATGGGCAGTGATCGGTTCGAAAACTCGGCCGAACACTCTTGGCACATCATGCTGTATGCTTGGGTCTTGTCGGAATACGCAGGCCCGAATGTCAGGATCGACCGGGTTCTGCAGATGCTTTTACTTCATGATATCGTCGAAATTGATGCCGGGGATCATCCGATCCACGGACAAGTTGATCACGCCGCACAAGCCGCGAAGGAGGAAGCCGCTGCGAAACGCCTGTTTGGCATGTTGCCGGATAGCCAGCGTCTTGCCTTTGTTGATCTGTGGCATGAATTCGAGAATGCCCAAAGCGACGATGCGCGATTTGGCAAGGCCGTTGACCGGCTCCAAACTCCGATCGCCAATCTGGAAACGGGTGGCGGGTCCTGGATCGATTACGACGTTACGTTCGCGCAGATCGAAGCTCGCGTTCGCTCTGCCATCGAAGCCGGTGCGCCCGACCTTTGGGCCTGGCTTGAACCTCAACTGACTGAGTATTTTTCAGCATCTGAGGCTGCCTGCGTATAACCGACCCAAAGAAAAAAGGAGCCCGAAAGCTCCTTTTTCCCTGCTAAGTTCTGGATGGCGCTTATCCTACGCAACCATCTAACTGATAAACCAAATAGGGCTACAGCAATCTAGACGGACCCCCCGCCTGCAAGCCACCCAAGCGCCACAATAAGAGCCGAAGCAAATATGACGGATTTTGAAAATGTCGTCATTGAACAATACTCGTTAACAAATCATTAAATATGGGGAAATCTTACACCAAACGGAAAAAACCCATAGTCAGGTATACCTGACCCTAGGTCATCGTCTTAACTGTTGCAGGGCATCGAATCTCCTTGCCTAGACGGGAAGTATCGTGCTCAACCGGGCCAGATATCCCTGTGTTTAGGTGTTTCGCCATGCCCAAAGCCTATCTGATCCTGTTGCTGGCCGTTTTTGCCGAGACAATTGGCACAACAGCCTTACAAGCCAGTCAGCAATTCACAAAGCTCTGGCCATCAGTGTTAGTTGTTGTCGGTTACGGGTTTGCATTTTATTTGATGGCCCTCACCCTGAAGGTCATGCCCGTGGGGATTGTTTATGCCATCTGGTCCGGGCTTGGGATTTTCTTTATCGCTGTCATCGGTTTTGTCGTTTTCGGACAAAAACTCGACTGGCCGGCGGTCCTTGGCTTGTCGATGATCCTGGCAGGAATCCTGATCATACACCTGTTTTCCAAGACCACAGGTCACTGACTGTCGGTTAGGGGTGGTATAATTGCCTGTGCCGCGTTATGCGCGCGGCAACTTCCCGTTCAAAGGCTGACCTCTCATGGACCTGCGCAATATCGCAATCATCGCTCACGTGGACCACGGTAAAACGACCCTGGTGGATGAGCTGCTTAAACAATCCGGCGCGTTCCGGGAAAATCAGGCTGTGGCAGAGCGTGCTATGGACAGCAATGACCTCGAACGCGAGCGCGGCATTACCATCTTGGCCAAGGCCACGTCGGTCGAATGGAAAGGCACCCGGATCAACATCGTCGACACCCCCGGCCACGCCGATTTCGGTGGCGAGGTGGAACGGATCCTCAGCATGGTCGATGGCGTTGTTTTGCTGGTGGATGCCGCCGAAGGTCCGATGCCGCAAACCAAGTTCGTGACCTCTAAGGCTTTGGCGCTGGGCCTGCGCCCGATCGTGGTGCTGAACAAGGTCGACAAGCCCGATGCCGAACCTGATCGTGCACTGGACGAATGCTTTGATCTGTTTGCGAACCTTGGTGCAGATGACGATCAGTTGGATTTTCCTGCCATGTATGCCTCGGGCCGCTCAGGCTGGGCTGACATGGAACTGGACGGACCCCGCAAAGATCTGACCGCGCTATTTGATCTTGTCGTAGATCATGTGCCCGCACCCAAGCAGGCCGAACACAAGGACGAACCGTTCCGGATGCTGGCAACTACTCTTGGCAGTGATCCGTTCATCGGGCGCATCCTGACGGGCCGCGTCGAAAGCGGCACGTTGAAAGCGGGTGAAAGCCTGAAAGCCCTCAGCCGGGACGGCACACCTATTGAAAGCTTCCGTGCCTCCAAAATCCTGGCCTTCCGTGGATTGGGCCAACAACCCATCGATGTGGCCGAAGCAGGCGACATCGTCACCATCGCAGGCATGAGCAAGGCGACCGTGGCCGACTCCCTGGTTTCCCCGCAAGTAGATGAAGCTCTGCCCGCCCAGCCCATCGACCCGCCTACGATCACAGTGACATTTGGGATCAACGATTCACCTCTGGCTGGCCGCGACGGTAAAAAGGTCCAATCGCGTGTGATCCGTGATCGCCTGATGAAAGAGGCCGAATCCAATGTGGCCATCCGCATCACCGACACCCCCGGTGGCGAAGCTTTTGAGGTCGCCGGTCGTGGCGAACTTCAGATGGGCGTGTTGATCGAAAACATGCGCCGTGAAGGATTCGAGCTCAGCATCTCACGCCCGCAGGTTCTGTTTCGCGAAGAAGAAGGTCAACGGCTTGAACCCATCGAAGAGGTCACCATTGATGTGGATGACGAATACTCCGGGTCAGTAATCGAGAAAATTACAGGTGCGCGCAAAGGCGAACTGGCAGAAATGCGCCCCGCAGGTGTCGGAAAGACCCGCATCATCGCACATGTGCCGTCCCGCGGATTGATCGGATACCACGGAGAGTTCCTGACCGATACACGCGGAACCGGCGTCTTGAACCGTGTGTTCCACGGCTGGTCGCCCCACAAGGGACCCATCCCCGGTCGCCGTGCAGGTGTTCTGATTTCCATGGAAAACGGCCAAGCCGTTGCCTACGCGCTTTGGAACCTGGAAGAGCGCGGCCGCATGTTCGTCGGTCCTCAGACAGATGTTTATCAGGGCATGGTGATTGGCGAACATTCTCGTGACAACGATCTGGAAGTGAACCCCTTGAAGGGCAAGAAGCTTACCAACGTCAGGGCCAGCGGGTCCGACGATGCGGTCCGTCTGACGCCTCACATCCAGTTTTCACTGGAAGAGGCGATTGCCTATATCGACGACGACGAATTGGTTGAGGTTACGCCCAACGCAATCCGTTTGCGCAAGCGCTTTCTGGATCCGCATGAGCGCAAAAGGATGTCCAGATCGGCCTAAAACACCGCCTGTGGACTGGTGTGAGGTTGGAAACAATGACATGAGTGTGACATTTTTTCACCCATTTCAAAAATGATGAAAAGTTGAGGGCCTGCCGTTACGTCAGGCCTTCTCTCTGTTTTGAAAGAACATTCAACTATTAGGGGAGTCGATTACAGCTCAATCAGCCAAACATCTTCTTGTAAATCGGGCTCAAGAAAGGTGTATTTATGGCCAAAGTGTGACGTCGTTCATACACGCAGCATCCAGTATAGCGCATAAGTACGACGTAGTTGTTAACGAGTTTCAAGGAGACGCGCTATGCGCATCAAGTTCCGTCTTTTATCCATTGTTTTCGCATCAGCCACAGTCCCATTACTCGCTGGTGCTCCGGCACAGGCTGCAGAAAAGTGCACCGTAAGAACAGCCAAGCAATCTGTTTCAACCGAAACGCTTTGTGCGTGTAGCGTCGTCGATGCTCGGATGCTGCGTTATATTCAGCGCCGTCCCGACTTCGAAGATATTCTCACAAGAACCCTTCAGTTTTGCCCGGCCTTTGCCGCTGTTCTGACGGACTTCCCGACCGCTTCGATCGGCGCACCAACACAAAGAACTGGTGATGGATCAGCCGACGAAGGCGGCGGCTCGGGCGGCGGCTCTAGTTCCGGTGGCGGCTCTAGCTCCGGTGGCGGCTCTAGCTCCGGTGGCGGCTCTAGCTCCGGTGGTGGCTCTAGCTCCGGTGGTGGCTCTAGCTCCGGTGGTGGCTCTAGCTCCGGTGGCGGCTCTAGCTCCGGCGGTGGCGACGGTGGCGGCTCCGGCTCCGGCGGCGGTGACGGCGGTGGCTCTGGCTCCGGTGGTGGATCCAGCTCTGGCGGCGGTGACGGCGGCGGCTCTGGCTCCGGTGGTGGATCCAGCTCTGGCGGCGGTGACGGCGGCGGCTCTGGTTCCGGTGGTGGATCCAGCTCTGGCGGTGGTGATGGCGGCGGCTCTGGTTCCGGTGGTGGATCCAGCTCTGGCGGTGGTGATGGCGGCGGCTCTGGTTCCGGCGGCGGCGACGGTGGTGGTGATGGCGGCGGCTCTGGCTCCGGTGGCGGCGACGGCGGCGGAGACGGCGGGTCCGGTGGCGGGAACGGCCCAAGCGATCCAGTCAAAGACTGACCTAGAAACAAACAAAGACCGGTGAAAAGTGACCTTTTCACCGGTTCCTCTAATTTTCATCAAAACTGGAAGGGAAGAGAATTAGCTACTCCCGTAAACGCCAACCCATCGGCGCGGTTGATTTGGGTCCTGCATCCGCAAAAACAGGTAACGCGTATCCGCCCAGGGTTTGATCCGGCTCGTCGCGTTGTCCAGAATAAGATCGCCATTTGCAGACCGGTAGACCAAAACAGCGTGACCATTCCGGCTTCTATCCAGAACGGTCGCGATCAGGAGCTTCTTCGGATCGATTCCAGCCTTGATAAGATCCCGTTTCTTCAAAAGAGCGAAGTCTTCGCAATCACCGCCACGAGACGTCGGCAAAGCCCATCTTTCCCGGGTTTTGTACTGAAGCTGGTCAGCCACCTCGCGGGTTGTGGCGTTCACGCGGCGATTTACCTGCCGAATAATCTGCATCTCCTGCTGACTTGTCAGCGATATCGACCGCTTGGAGGAACACGCCCAACTATACTGACGACATAATTGATGTGCCCCGGACGGAGGAGGCGAAGCTGCGACTGTGGTGATAAAGGCCTTTTCAAAAGCCTTGGCCTCGGATCCCACGAAGAAAGACCCCAAAACAAGGGCAAATAGTCCTGTTGCGCGTCCGGATGTTCTCACAAAGTGACCAATACCTGACGATAACTTAGTGCTATACGATGTCATGCCTGTCCCTCGATCCAGGTTTTTCCGAGCAATTGCCGTAAAGCAGGACCTTGTACCGTTTTTTGAAACTATCCGTAAACAGGCCTGGTTATGCAATCTCCGGTTAGACTGAAGGGGAAAAAAGGCGGAAATTCGTCAGCGAATTTGACCATTTCGGGCAAGAAGTTAGATGCGGTGGCCACAATTGGGGCACGCGTTCCACGGCTTTGCCCGGGAGCATGCCGTTAAGTCCATGACAAATATGAAATAAACCTCACAGGCCATCCGAACACGAAATCGTTACACGTGCCGCAATTGGTCTAAGCTGAAATTTGCTTACAAACAGCACACTTGGCTCAAATGTCTTGAACCAATGTTTGAAGACTGATTCTCAGTCTGTTATTTCCACAACAACAAGTTCACGCTCACTTGCGCCGCGTGCGTGATCAAGGGCCTTTTGATAGTCCACCGAGTTGTAACACTCGACCGCCGCTTCGACGGACGGGAACCGGGCAACCACGTTTCGAGGTCTTTCCTTACCTTCCAATTGCACATAGCGTGCCGCGCGTGCGATAAATTCGCCCCCGTGCTTGGCAATCGCTGGTCCGGCCAACTCAGCATACTTTCCATATGCCTCAGCATCGGTCACTGTTACATGCGCAATCCAAAGTGCAGGCATCTTATCCTCCCAGTACTTGTTCCGCAGCTTTGATCGCTGCATCCGAATTGGCGGCATCTCTGCCGCCGCCCTGGGCCATGTCCGGACGCCCACCGCCACCTTTACCGCCCAGTTCGACCACCGCTGCCTTTACCAGATCAACGGCTGAGATCCTGTCAGTCAGATCCTGTGTCACCCCGGCCGCAACCGCCGCTTTCCCACCGGTGTCTGCAATCAGCAAGACGGCCCCGGATTCAATGCGGCTTTTGTGCTCGTCTATCAACGCAGGCAGATCTTTTCCGGACACACCAGTCAGAGCCTGAGCCAGGAACTTTACGCCATTGACATCACGCGCCTCAGCACCAGACCCCTGACCCGCACCACCAGCCATGGCCAGATCGCGCCGCAATTGGGCAAGCTCGTTTTGCAACGCTTTGCGCTCATCCAACAGCGACTTTACTCTGCTGACCACGTCATCCGGCTGCGCCTTCAATTCCAACGCGACCTCTGACACACGTTGATCCTGCGCCGACAAATAGCGGAATGCCGCATCTCCGGTCAGCGCTTCAATCCGCCGAACACCCGCGCTGCTGGCGCTGTCACCCAAGACAACAAATGTTCCGATATCTCCGGTTTGACGAACATGCGTTCCACCACACAGTTCAATCGACCAGGTTTCGCCGTCATGGCCTTTTCCGGTTGGGGCCTTGCCCATCGAAACAACACGAACCTCGTCGCCGTATTTCTCACCAAACAGCGCTTGCGCCCCCAACTCGCGCGCGTCGTCCGGGGTCATGACCCGTGTCTCGACTGCCGAGTTCTGGCGAATGAAATCGTTCACCTCACGCTCGACCTTCTGCACTTCTTCCTGAGACAGCGCTTTGGAATGGCTGAAGTCAAACCGCAAACGATCTGATGCGTTCAGCGATCCGCGCTGCGCCACGTGATCACCCAACGCCTCGCGCAGTGCCTCATGCAGCAGGTGCGTTGCCGAGTGATTGGCGCGTATTGCAGTGCGACGCGCGTGATCAACTTCCAACTCGACCGCATCGCCTTTGCATAACGCTCCGTGATCTACAGTCACCTTATGCGCATAGACCTTACCGTCGGCAAATTTCTTGGTGTCTTCGACCTTTGCAACATCGTCGCGATCTTCCAGTCGGCGGATTTCGCCAGTATCACCTATCTGGCCGCCAGCTTCGGCATAGAACGGGGATTGGTTCACAACGACCCAGCCACCGCCGCCCTGTTCGATCTTGTCCACCAAAGCGCCATCAACCACCAGGGCCATGACCTGACCTTCCGCTTTCTCGGTGTCGTAACCCAGAAAATCAGTAGCGCCGTCGTGATCAAGTACGTCAAACCATACGGCCTGATCTGCGGCTTCGCCTGATCCCGACCACGCAGCGCGCGCCTTTGCTTTCTGTTCCGCCATGGCCGCATCGAAACCATCGGTGTCGACGCTGCGGCCCTTTTCGCGTAGCGCATCCTGCGTCAAATCCAGCGGAAACCCAAAAGTGTCGTAAAGCTTAAACGCCGCGTCGCCAGGCAGTTGCTCACCTTCAGGCAATCCGGCAACTTCGTCGTCCAACAGTTTCAGTCCGCGATCCAGAGTTTGCTTGAACCGGGTTTCTTCCAACAACAAAGTCTCTTCGATCAGCGCCTGCGCCTGGCCCAGTTCGGAGTACTGAGCGCCCATCAGTTGCACCAAGGTCGGAACAAGCCGGTGCATGACCGGATCTTTTGCACCCAACAAATGCGCATGGCGCATCGCCCGACGCATGATCCGACGCAGAACATAGCCGCGTCCGTCATTCGACGGCATCACGCCATCCGCCATCAGGAAAGAGGTCGACCGCAGGTGATCCGCAATAACGCGGTGATGCACATTCTGATCACCATACGGATCGACATGTGTGACATCCGCCGATGCTTCGATCAGCGTCTTGAACAGGTCGGTATCATAGTTGTCGTGGCTGCCTTGCAGCAAGGCCCCGATGCGTTCCAGTCCCATGCCCGTGTCGATCGACTGCATGTCGAGTTCCACCATCGAACCATCTTCGAACTGCTCGTTTTGCATGAAAACGATGTTCCAGATTTCGATGAAACGATCACCGTCTTCGTCGGCTGATCCCGGAGGGCCACCCCAGATATGATCGCCATGATCATAGAAGATCTCGGTGCACGGACCACAGGGCCCGGTTGGACCCATTTGCCAGAAATTGTCATTAGTGGCGATGCGGATGATCCGGTCTTCTGGGATACCGACCTTTTTCCAAATCTCAAACGCCTCATCATCGGTATGATAGACGGTCGCCAACAGGCGGCTCTTGTCGATACCGAATTCCTTGGTGATCAACTCCCACGCAAATGGAATTGCCTCAGGCTTGAAATAGTCCCCGAACGAGAAGTTGCCCAGCATTTCAAAGAATGTGTGGTGGCGCGCCGTATATCCCACATTGTCCAGATCGTTGTGCTTGCCGCCAGCGCGCACGCATTTCTGTGCTGTCGTGGCGCGTTGGTATTCGCGGTTCTCCAGGCCGGTGAACAGGTTTTTGAACTGCACCATACCGGAATTTACAAACATCAATGTTGGATCATTGCGCGGCACCAGCGGGCTGGACGCAACCACTTCGTGACCTTGCTTGGCAAAGTAGTTCAGGAAGGTTGAGCGGATATCGTTCAGCGTGGGCATAGGGCTCTCTCGGCGGGCAATCACAGTCGTCCGCGAAGGTTTAGCCCCCTGCCAAGGGAGTGTCCACAGGATACGGTTGGTGAAAACTGACAAGGCGGCCCAACCGGCCGCCCCGTCGAAAACTTCTGTCAGAAATCCAGGCTATTGCTATGCCTCGAGGATATCATCTTCGTCGGCATTCGGTGGCATCTCGAAATCCAAACCATGCGCGGCACGGATCTTGTCTTCGATCTCTAGCCCTATGCGGCTGTTGTCGCGCAGATATTGCTTGGCATTCTCACGCCCTTGCCCGATCCGCTCGTCGCCATAGCTGAACCACGAACCTGACTTCTCGACCACACCGGCTTTGACGCCCAGATCCAACAGTTCACCCATCTTGCTGATGCCTTCGCCATACATGATGTCGAATTCCACCTGCTTGAAGGGCGGTGCCACCTTGTTTTTCACAACTTTGACACGGGTCTGGTTGCCGACAACCTCATCCCGGTCCTTGATCGCGCCGATGCGGCGAATGTCCAGACGGACCGAGCTGTAGAATTTCAGCGCGTTGCCACCGGTCGTGGTTTCCGGGCTGCCAAACATAACGCCGATCTTCATCCGAATCTGGTTGATGAAGACCACCATACACTTGCTGCGATTAATCGATCCGGTCAGTTTGCGCATCGCCTGGCTCATCAAACGGGCTTGCACACCAACACTGCTGTCGCCCATATCGCCTTCAAGCTCGGATTTCGGCGTCAGCGCCGCCACCGAGTCGACCACAACCATGTTCACCGCACCAGACCGTACCAGCGTATCAGTGATCTCCAAAGCTTGCTCACCCGTGTCGGGTTGTGAAATCAACAACTCGTCCAGATCAACGCCCAGCTTGCGGGCATATTGCGGGTCAAGCGCATGTTCCGCATCAACGAACGCACACACACCGCCACGCTTTTGCTGCTCTGCAATACAATGCAAGGTCAGCGTGGTCTTACCCGAGCTTTCGGGCCCATAAATCTCGACAATGCGGCCCATCGGCAACCCGCCAATGCCCAGTGCAATGTCCAGGCCCAGAGATCCGGTCGAGCTTGCCTCGATCTCTTGCTTGGTGTCATCACCCAGCTTCATGATCGAGCCTTTGCCGAACTGGCGTTCGATCTGGGCCAACGCGCTGTCGAGCGCCTTTTGCTTGTCCGCGTTTTTCTTGTCGCTCATCGTCAGAAGATCCGCCATTGTCCTGTCGCCTTCTCTTTTGTCACACCCTTGGCCGGGCGGCAATCGCTGCTTTGTTCGCCTCTTGTTCCTTATGGGACCAAAAAGAGAACATTTCAACTAAAACTTACAGACCTCACTGTTCTGCAATTGTATTAAGGAGTCGTTTACGACAATCTGCGTGTATAAGTTATGTGATCGAGAAGTTGATAAATGCTTGTTTTCTATAAGGAACGCCTGGCGTTTTTGTCTGTTCCCAAAACCGGGAGCACTGCGTATCATTCGGCATTGCGCGACCGTGCCGACCTTGTAGTAGCAGGCCCACCCGAATTGAAGCATGCCCCGGTGCGCCGATACGATCGCTTTTTTCAAAACATGTTTCGCAAGATGTACAACACCGAGATGGAGATCATGGCCGTTGTTCGCGAACCCATCGATTGGCTCGGCAGTTGGTACAGGTTTCGCAGCAGGCAGGACCGTGTCGGCCATCCACACTCGACCCGCGACATCACGTTCGACGAGTTTGTCCGCGCTTACATGCAAAATCCCCGCCCTGAATTTGCCGATGTGGGTAGTCAGAGCCAGTTTTTCCGCACACGCAGCAATGGATTCGGCGCCACTCACGTTTTCAAATACGAAAACCAAGACAAGATCCTGACCTTCCTACAGGACCGCCTTAACGTAGACATCACCTTGCCTCGGGAAAACGTCTCTCCTCCCGGCGACCTTTCTTTGACCGAAGAAACACGCCGCAAGTTTCGAAATAAACACGCAGCGGAATTTGCCACGCATGACTCGGCCGAATAGCCAGGTCAGCTTAGTTGTTGGAAAACGGCCTCGGTCAGCTGGTTGAGTGAAAATGGTTTCGGCAAGAAGGTGGAATTCGCGATTTCCGGGCCGTTATCGCCGAAGGCGCCCTCGGTATAGCCTGAAACAAAGACCACCCGCGTGTCCGGACGCGTCTCCATCGCTTGGCGCACCCAAGTTGGCCCGTCCATGCCGGGCATCACAACATCGGTGACAAACACATCAACGTTTAAATCCGGATCTTCCAGTAGCCGCAATGCGTCTTCTGCGGACTCAGCCTCAAGCACCGTGTAGCCTTTCAATCTCAATGCGCGTGTCGCAAAAGCCCGCACCGGCGCCTCGTCTTCCACCAACAGCACCACGCCCTCGCCCTGACCCGCGTTTTGAGTATCAGGTTGTTCAAGTGTCGTCGGCCCAGGTTCGGCTGCAGCGGTACTCACAGGAAGAAGGACGGCAAACTCGGTCCCCCGCCCCGGTGCACTGTCCACAAAGATGAAGCCGCCTGTTTGCTTTACGATGCCGTAGGCAGTCGACAACCCTAGTCCGGTGCCCTCGCCTGTGCGCTTGGTCGTATAAAACGGCTCAAACACCTTTTGCAGCTTATCCGTGGGAATCCCAATTCCTTGATCGATCACCTTGACGGTCACATATTCCCCGGGCTGCACTGTCGCGCGGTCGCGCCTGAATGGCCGTGTCAGATTCAGAACCTCGGTTTCAATTCGAATCTCTCCTCCATCGGGCATCGCGTCACGCGCATTGACGACAAGATTCATCAGCACTTGTTCTAGTTGGCGTTTGTCTGCCCTGACGGATTTCAACACCGGGTCGTGGCTGAGTGTCAGTTGGACTTTTTCACCAACCAGACGGTTCAAAAGGTGAATCAGGTCCGAGATCGTATCCCTTAGATCCAGCATCTCGGGTCTGAGGGTTTGCTTCCGGGAAAAAGCCAAAAGCTGACTGACCAGTGCAGCGGCTCGATTGGCGTTTTGGTTGATTTGCACCAAGTCACCGTAATCAGAATCGTTCTGATCATGTCGCAGTAAAAGTAAATCGCAATGCCCGGAAATGGCCGTCAACAAGTTGTTGAAGTCATGCGCCACACCGCCCGCCAGCTGCCCGACGGCCTGCATTTTTTGGCCTTGAACAAATTGAGCTTCTAATGTTTTGAGCTCGGTTGCGTCATTTAAAACCGCAATCAGACAAACCTTTCCGTCATCAATGATGCGGTTCAAGGTGACTTGAACAAAGACTTCCTTGTCATCCCGGCTAAGCCGCAAAAACTCAGATCGCTGAGTGTCTTCCTCATTTGCCGTCCGCTGCAGCCATTCCAGAACCGGATGGCCCAGGCCGTTCATAATCTGACTGATGTTCGTGTCCCTCAGGCGCGTGTCGCCCAACAGCTTGTTGGCCAGTCGGTTGGCCTCGAGTATCGTGCCATCCGGCGCAAGACACATGATCGCAACCGGGAGGTCCGCAAAACCGGTTCCGCCTTGTGTGTTTGCAGTCTCATTCAGAGGTGACAGCGCCAGGTTTTGCCCGAACCCGGATCGGGAGAGTTGCGACGCCACGACAGGGACGGCGCCGTCGCGCGTTTGTACCTGGCTGATATCACCAATTGTTGGCGTTCCATCCGGGAAAATCTCCTCAATGGAACCCGGTCTGAACCCCAACAGGCGTTCAGCCGCACCGTTCAAACCCAGCACCAACCCATTTCGACCTTTGGACAGAACCGGCAGCGTTAGATCTTGCCAGCTCGCTTGCTCATCCAACTGGAAACGCCAACAGAAAACACCCTCGGCCAACCGGAAAACGGACACCGGTATCGTATCCCCATATGTTAGGATATCTTCGCGTGCCCGCCCCTTTAACAGGGCTTGAGATTGCAGCCGCAACAAAATCGCCGGTGGATTGCCAAAAACAGATCGCAGGCACTGGGCCAGTTTCAATCCCGTATCCGCATGAAGCCGACTGACGGCCTGAGAATTGGCTACTAGTATTTCACCATGCGAATTTGCGATCAGGCACGGAAACAGGTCCTGTTCGGCAAAAGCCGCCATGATTGCCGTGGCCTGGCGCGCGGATCGATTGGCCAGCAGCACCTGAATGACAACGCCAGCAGCCACCACGAGCAATGACAAACTGGCAACAAGCAACCCTCTGCTCCAATCCTGCGACAAAATCCCGGTTGCAGGCATAACACTCAGAAAAACAGCCAGAAGAATAAGAGGTCCAAGTCGCGAAACTGGGGGAAATTTTGAGATGGACGGATTAGGAAAGAAATCTGCTGTGTCGGACATTAATGGCTCGGGGTAAGGGCTATGGGTTAAAACGATCCAAAAAACGTTAACACCCGCTTAAAGGACACTAGAAAGAAATACTCTACCCATGGTTGCTAATCGCCAGATGGTCACCGCGTCAAGTGCGCTGTGAAGAAACCATCAGTGCCGTGTGTAACCAGCCACGATCTTCGAAAGCTTTCGCGCCACTTAGGATTACGTTCAAGAAAACGATCCACGACTGTACCGTTTTCATCGTTCAGCATTGAGCAGGTCGCATATGCTAATGTCCCGTGCTCCCCAACCAAACTCATGATCTGCGTCAAAATCCTTGTCTGAATTGCCGTCAGGTCCTGCAAACGCTCGTCTGTTAATGCCCATTTACCTGCAGGCGCACGTCGCCATGAACCGCTGCCCGAACACGGGGCATCAACCAGAACAACGTCAAACGGGGCCACATCGGCAATCTCGTCAGTGGTCAGCATTGTGATTTTTGCACCGGCCCGCGCGGCCCGGGCTGGCAGGTCGCGCATCCGTCCGGCATTCACGTCATGGGCAAACACCTCGAGCCCCTTGTGCGCGGCCAACGCCAGCGCTTTGCCACCGCCTCCTGCACAGTAGTCAAGAACACGCATCGCGGGCTTTAGATCCAGCGCTGCGACAACTGCCTGACTGGCTGCATCCTGCAGTTCCACCAGACCATTGGCATAGGCGCGGCTTTGCGAGATTTTTCGCGCGCCTTCTGTCACCTCCAACGCAGTATCGCAGGTGGGATGAGGAAGCGCTTTGATATTGTTATCTTCCAGCGCCAACAGTGCCGTGGCCACGTCGCCCTTCAAAAGGTTCACGCGCAGATGAACCGCTGCACGGGTTTGCAGTGATTGCGCCGCTGGAATTGCTTCCCCGCCCAGCGATGCCGAGAACCGGGGCCATAACCACTCGGGAATGTCGAAACGTTCCGAGTCCGAGGTGAAATCTCTGGTTGTTTCAGCCTCAAGAACTGGGGACGGTGCGTGTCGATCTCCGGAAAACAACGCCTCCAAATTCCCCTGCTCGGCACGAACTGCGCCGATCATCAGACCGCGCCCCGTGTTCGCCCCGCCAAGTGCAGCTAAGGACCGCTTGCAACGCACCGCATCAAAGACATGATCGCGAACTGCCGCGCGGTCTTTCGACCCGGCAAAGCGACTGCGCCGGGCCCAACCCGTCAACGCCTTTTCAACCGGCATCCCGGCCAGAATGTCATCCAGGATTTCGATTGAGGCTTGAACACGGGCTGCAGGGGTCATGTCAGTTATCCTTGGCAATCAGAGGCATACGAAATGACAGATTCGAACGTAAAACGGCGCCCTATTGAGGGCGCCGTGAGATGGACTCCAATGGATCACATCACCCTGTAATTCGGGCTTTCACGGGTGATCTGCACGTCGTGTACGTGGCTTTCTTTCAAGCCCGCACCTGTAATCTTGACGAAGTTGCAGTTGCGACGCATCTCATCAACCGTCGCGCAGCCGGTGTACCCCATGGCGGCGCGCAACCCACCAACCAACTGATGTACAACTGCACTGGCCGACCCCTTGTAAGGCACCTGCCCTTCGATCCCCTCGGGCACCAGCTTGTCGTTGGCCGCATCCTTTTGGAAATAACGATCCGCCGAACCGCGCGCCATTGCACCCAGGCTACCCATACCACGATAAGATTTGAACGACCGCCCCTGATACAAGATGACCTCGCCCGGGCTTTCGTCGGTGCCCGCGATCATTGATCCGACCATGGCACAAGACGCACCTGCCGCAATCGCCTTTGCGAAATCTCCGGAAAACTTGATGCCGCCATCAGCGATCACTGGCACATCCTGCGCGGCCGAAGCGCAATCCATGATCGCCGTCAGCTGAGGCACTCCGACCCCTGCCACCATGCGCGTTGTGCAGATCGAACCCGGTCCGATGCCCACCTTGATCGCATCTGCGCCCGCGTCAATCAGCGCCCGGGTGGCTTCTCCGGTTGCGACGTTGCCCGCGATGATCTGCACTTCGTTTGATAGGGTTTTGACCCGCGTGACAGCGTCCAGAACGCCTTGAGAGTGACCATGTGCGGTGTCCACGACAATAATATCGACACCCGAATCCACCAGCTGCTCGGACCGTTCAAATCCTGCATCCCCGACCGAGGTCGCCGCCGCGACGCGTAAACGGCCCAAGTGGTCTTTGCAGGCTGTCGGATTCAGCACGGCTTGTTCGGTATCCTTCAGGGTCAGCAGACCGGTCAGTTTGCCTTCACCATCAACGACCAGCAGCTTTTCGATCCGGCGTGCGCGCATCAGGCTTTTGGCCTCTTCCAGATCCGCGGGTTCCTGCAACATGGCCAGATTGTCCGAGGTCATCATCGCCTTGACCGGCGTATTGTCAGACGATGCGAA
This sequence comes from uncultured Ruegeria sp., assembly GCF_947489545.1. Lineage (NCBI taxonomy): Bacteria > Pseudomonadati > Pseudomonadota > Alphaproteobacteria > Rhodobacterales > Roseobacteraceae > Ruegeria > uncultured Ruegeria sp. The sequence continues at coordinate 207,140 of NZ_CANLDZ010000005.1, forward strand.
CCGCATGTCCCGGTTGGTCAGGATGCCGACCACCCGGCCGTTTTCCTCGACCACCGGAAACCCGGTGAAATTGTAACGCTCAACCAAAGCCTGTGCGTCGGCCAGCGTTTGATCCACACGCAACGTGACCGGATTGTAGACGATGCCAGATTCAAACCGTTTCACACGTCGTATCTCGCGCGCCTGTTCTTCGATGGTCAGGTTCTTGTGGACAACGCCAATTCCGCCTGCCTGCGCCATTGCAATGGCCATCCGCGCCTCGGTCACCGTATCCATCGCCGAGCTGAGCAGCGGGATATTCATGGTGATCTCGCGCGTTACACGCGTCGCCGTGTCAGCCGTTGCCGGCAGCACGGAAGATGCGCCCGGCACCAAGAGAACGTCGTCAAAGGTGAGTGCCTCACGAATCTGCATCATCTAACTCCATGCAAAAGCCCGTTTGGCGGTGACCCTATTACATGGATTTGACCCAAGGAAAAGCCCCCTGCAACAAGTTGTTGTTCCATGCGGGCCAATGCCGCGCCCCAAAACGACGCAACATGTGCAAAACGTGCCGCTGAATGCCCTTTCCCTTTGCCCGCAAACCCATATGTTGCGCGGGATACGTGCGAATACAAAAGGCAGGCCGTTCATGACCACCGACCCCCTTGTTGTTTTTACCCCGTCAGGCAAACGCGGGCATTTTCCCGCAGGCACACCGATTCTGACCGCCGCCCGCCAGTTGGGGGTCGATCTGGATTCGGTTTGCGGCGGACGCGGGATTTGTTCAAAGTGCCAGATCACGCCCAGCTACGGTGAGTTTCCCAAGCACGGAGTCACCGTATCAGACGGCGCGTTGAGCGAATGGAATGCGGTCGAACAGCGCTATGACGACAAACGCGGCCTGAAACCTGGCCGCCGCTTGGGATGCCAAGCCACTGTTCAGGGCGATATTGTAATCGATGTGCCGCCTGAAAGTCAGGTGCATCGACAGGTCGTCCGCAAAGCGGCGACAGCGCGGGCAATCACCATGGATCCGGCGACCCGACTTTACTTTGTCGTGGTTGAAGAGCCGGACATGCATTCTCCGACAGGTGATCTTGAGCGTTTGGAACGGGCCTTGCAGCAGCAATGGATGATTGGTGACGTCACCGCCGATTTGTCCCTGATGTCCAAGCTGCAACCCACGCTGCGCAAAGGCAAATGGGAGGTTACGGTCGCGGTTCACAAAGGTCACAAGGACGCTGCCGGCCGAATCGTGGAAATCTGGCCGGGACTGCACGAAGGTGGCCTGTATGGGTTGGCAATTGACCTTGGCTCAACCACCATAGCCGCCCACCTGACCGATCTGGAAACCGGCCAGGTCAAAGCATCCTCTGGCCTGATGAACCCTCAGATCCGCTTTGGCGAAGACCTCATGAGCCGCGTTTCATATGCCATGATGAACCCCGGCGGCGATCAGGAAATGACCAAAGCAGTGCGCGAGGCGATCAATGATCTGACCACGTCTATTGCTGCAGACGCTGAGATCGACGCAAAGCTGATTGTGGAAACGGTGTTTGTCTGCAACCCGGTCATGCACCACTTGCTGCTGGGGTTGGATCCTGTGGAACTGGGCCAAGCTCCGTTTGCGCTGGCCACCTCAGAGAGCCTCTCGCTGCCAGCGCACGAGATGGACCTGACCAACATGAATCCGCGCGCGCAGGTGTACATCTTGCCCTGCATTGCTGGCCATGTCGGGGCCGATTGTGCCGCCGTAGCCCTGTCGGAAGAACCCGGCAAGTCCGAGGATCTGGTGCTGATCGTTGACGTCGGTACAAACGCCGAAATCCTATTGGGCAACACCACCCGCGTATTGGCCTGTTCTTCGCCCACAGGACCCGCGTTTGAGGGCGCTCAGATCAGCTCGGGCCAGCGCGCAGCGCCCGGCGCAATCGAGCGCATTGAAATCGACCCAGTGACCAAGGAACCCCGCTTCCAGGTCATCGGATCCGAGAAATGGTCAGATGAAGACGGGTTTGATCAGGATATCGCGAACACCGGCATCACCGGCATCTGTGGGTCCGGCATCATCGAGGCGGTCGCCGAAATGCGCATCGCAGGTCTGCTGGATGAAAGTGGCTTGATCGGTTCAGCCGAGCAAACCGGCACCGCTCGCGCCGTCCCAGAAGGGCGCACGCATTCCTATCTGATCCACGACGCCAGCGCCGAAGGTGGCCCGCGGATCACCGTCACGCAAGGTGACATTCGGGCCATCCAATTGGCGAAATCGGCGCTCTATGCTGGTGCGCGCCTATTGATGGACGAAATGAAGGTCGACAAGGTTGACCGTGTCGTTCTGGCGGGCGCTTTTGGGGCGCATATTTCGACCAAACACGCCATGGTTCTGGGGATGATCCCGGACGCACCGTTGGACAAAGTCTCCAGCGCGGGCAATGCAGCCGGAACCGGGGCACGGATTGCGCTGTGCAACATCGCAGCCCGGTCGGAAATCGAGCAGGTCGTGCGCCAGATTACAAAGGTCGAAACCGCCATCGAACCCAAGTTTCAGGACCATTTCGTCGCTGCAAATGCGATCCCGCACAAGACAGATCCATTCCCCGAACTGGGTCAGATTGTTACCCTGCCATCGCCTTCATTCAACACAGGCGGCGATCCTGAAAAAGCTGGCCGCAGGAGGCGGCGCAAAGCATAGTCCTGCTATCCACAGGAGGACGGCATGCAGATCGCGAATGAGGACCAGGCAGAATATTGGAGCAACTCACCTTCTGGCGCCAAATGGCTGACCTATGAGGACCAGCTTGATCATATGATGGCTCCGGTCATTGATTTGATTCTGAAACACGCCGATCTGAATAAAGGCATGCGCGTTCTGGATATCGGCTGTGGAACTGGCGTCAGCAGCTTGGCTGCGGCGAGGCAAGTTGGCGCTGACGGCCACATACTCGGGGCCGATATCTCACAACCGTTTCTGGACCGGGCCGCGCAACGAGCCAAAGAAAGCGGACTGGGCAACGTTGATTTTCAACGGGCCGATGCACAGGTCATCCAATTTCCAGAAGCAGGCCGGGATGCGGCAATCTCTCGATTCGGGGTGATGTTTTTTGATGATTCCATTGCCGCGTTCAAAAACATTGCGCGAGCGCTGGCACCGAACGGTCAAATGACGTTTGCCGCCTGGGGCCCCTTGGCGGACAATCCGTGGTTTCGGATACCGCATATCGCCGCCACCAATCGATTGGGGCATCCGCCCAAGGTTGACCGTTACGCGCCCGGCCCGCTTGCTTTTCATGATCTGGACCATGTGACCGGTATGATGGCCGAAGCCGGATTGAAAGACGTCCGGGCGCACGCAATCCCAATCAGGCTGAACTTTCTTGATACGATCGAGAAAACCGCCACCTTATGCACCCGCGTCGGCCCGGCAGCGCGGGTCATCTCTCATTTCGATGGGTCAAAAGAAGATGTTTCTGTAATTCAGCAGGCCGTTTCTGAAGAGTTCAGACCTATGTTAACAGACGAAACCGGCCTTCCAGCCGTGATCAACTTGTATCAAGCCCGCCGTGCATCGTGATGTGAAGGTCAGAGTTGGAGCGGGTAGCGGGAATCGAACCCGCGCGTTCAGCTTGGGAAGCTGACAGGCTACCATTACATCATACCCGCCGCTCTGGTTTGGATATCATCGCCGCCAGCCAAGGTTCAAGCCGGATCGTCTGGGCCGCGACGCAAAATCGTCATTCCGTCCGCGCACGCAGACTGTTGATCAGGGACTGATCCAGGTCCAAGGCCTCGCAGGCCGCGTCCAACGTGCGCGTATCCAAATGCTGAGGATTAAGGTCCACATCCTTCGAGAACGCCTTAACAACCGCGCTCATCGCGTTGATACGCCCATATTTCTTGTTGTTTGCCGGAATAACATGCCACGGCGCTATACCTGTCGACGTACGGGCTAGCATCTCATCTACGGCAACCTCAGCCGCCTCCCATTTTTCGCGGTTGCGAAAATCCTCATAGGTCAGTTTCCAACGTTTCAGCGGATTGGTCAGGCGCTCGGTAAAGCGTTTCATCTGTTCTTCGGGGGAAATGTGAAAGTACAGCTTCACGACCCGTGTCCCGTCATCCACCAGCATGCGTTCGAAATCGTTGATTTCTTGGTATGCGGCGCGCCATCGATTTTCTGGTGTAAGGTTTTCGATCCGTTCGACCAACACCCGGCCATACCAGCTGCGATCAAAGGCCGAGATTGCCCCACTGGGCGGCAGCCGTTCCCAGAAACGTAGCAGGTAGTGTCGATTGAGGTAGTAGTTCCGAGGCGCCCCGATAGGCCAAACCTTGAAGCTGCGCGGGTCCAAAGCCTGACTGATCCGGCGGATTGTACCGCCCTTGCCTGCGGCATCCCACCCTTCGAATACGATCACCCCCTTTAAATCATGAAACAAAAAGGCCTGTTGAATACGCGCAAGCTGCGCCTGCAGCTCCGCAAGCTGATCGTGATAGTCGTGCTTTGCCAACCGTTGCGACAGGTCAGCGTCCGACAGTTTCGGAGGGTGATGTCTTGCCATGATAATGCCTGATCGTTGTGTGCTGGGTCAGGCCATTTTGCCCAAATCGGGGATCCTGGCATTGATCAGAGTCAAACGAAAAAGGCCGGGCTTATGGCCCGGCCTCGCTTGATGGTTTCAAGTAAATCAGGCGCGACGACGGCGGCCACCGCCACGACGACCACCTCCGGCCCCTTCGGCCCCGGCTTCGCTGGGGGCTTTGTTGAACTTGATCCACGCCCCACCATGCGGGTCGTTGTTGGTCAACAGATTGGCGGCGCGAATTGCCTCCATCTCTTTCCCGGCACGCGGCAGTGTCGAACCCAGACCGAACAGCTGGCAGAAAGTTTCATCATCCATATCGGCGGGCAAGATAATGCCTTTGGCTTCAACTTCGGCCTTTTTCTCGGCCAGTTTCTTGGGACCAACCGGCAGCGCCACCGGGTTCATGATCGCCGAAGTCATGCCTGCGCCCATAGCCATCGGAAGGAAGGCGTTGTTGATACCGTGGCGGTTCGGCAGGCCGAACGAGACGTTGGAAGCGCCGCAAGTGGTGTTTACGCCAAGTTCCTCGCGCAAGCGACGGACCAGAGCAAACACCTGCTGGCCAGCGGTTGCCATCGCACCAATGGGCATCACCAAGGGGTCAACGACGATGTCATGCGCAGGGATACCGAAGTCGGCAGCGCGCTCGACGATCTTTTTGGCCACTTCGAACCGTACATTTGGATCTTCTGAAATACCCGTATCGTCGTTCGAGATTGCAACAACTGGCACGTTATACTTCTTGACGAGCGGCAGAACCAATTCCAGACGATCCTCCTCGCCAGTGACCGAATTCAGCAGAGGACGACCTTCCGCCGCCTCAAGCCCGGCTTCCAACGCACCGGGAACCGAGGAATCGACGCAAAGCGGAACGTCGACCAGCCCCTGCACCAGTTCAACGATCTTGCGCATCAGTGGCGGCTCGGTCTCGTTTGGGTTGGGGTTCGAGTTGTAGACAACGCCCGCGTTGATATCCAGAACCGTCGCGCCCGCCGCAACCTGGGCCAATGCATCCTTCTCGACAGTCGAGAAATCGCCTGCTTCCAGCTCAGCTGCCAGCTTCTTGCGACCGGTCGGATTGATCCGCTCACCGATCACACAAAACGGCTCATCAAAGCCCAGAACGGCAGTTTTTGTTTTTGATTCTACGACTGTTCGCGTCATGTCCGTTCCTTAGGAGTTTACAGGCTTTGCCGAAGCGCCGCCGTTATTGATGGCCCAGTTGGCGTTTGTCTTGATGCCGCCAAGTGGGAAGAAGTGTACGTTGGTGATGTTGAAATCCGGGTTGGCGGCTTTGTGGTTGGCCAGTTCGGTAATCACATCGGTCGGCTCGTAGGGCAGCAGCAGCTTTGACACGTCCATGGCACGCTTTTGCAGGACCTTCAGCGACGGGCCAACACCGCAAGCGATGGCGAACTTGATCAGCGTCTGCAGCTTGGCCGGACCGGCGATACCGATATGGACTGGAATATCAATACCAGCTTCTTTCAGACTGTCGGCCCATTCGATGATCGGTTTGGCTTCAAACGCAAACTGCGTTGCCAGCGCCATTTCGGCATCCGTGGTCTCGCTGAATTTCTGCTTCCAGCGCAGCGCGTCGTCGACATTCTTGGTCGAGCCATCTGGGTCGATATCCTTGTTGCCTTCTGGATGACCCGCGACGTGCAAGCGCTTGAAACCGGCCTTGTCGAACAGACCGCTTTCCAGCAGCTGCATCGAGCTGTCGAAATCACCATGCGGGTTTGTGACGCCACCGGCCAGCAACAAGGCCTGATCAACGCCCGCTTCGCCATTGTACATCGAGATCCAGTTCTCCAGCGTCGCCGCATCTTTGATAATCCGCGCCGGAAAGTGCGGCATGACCGGATAGCCTTCGTCAGCGATCCGCTTGGCGGTCTTGACCATATCCTCGATGGGCGTGCCTTCGATATGGGCGATGTAGACACGCGTGCCCTCGGGCAGCAGCGCGCGGAAATCTTCGACCTTTTCAGCGGTGCGCGGCATCACCTCAATCGAATAACCCTGCAAAAAGGCTTCGACGGTCGGGTTTACCGGGGCCTTTTCAGCCGCATCACGTTTCTTGAAGTTCAGCAAAGCCATCGCGGCCTCCCATAAAGATTTTGGGCTCATGCCCAACCGTCATTGGCAATCAGGGTCTTGATGCGATCCTGATCGTATTCCGTTTCCAGACGCACGGCTTCTGCCTCGGCAATCTCGGCTGGCTCGCCTTCGACTGCGAAGGGGGCCGCCTTGCGCCACTCAGCCAGATAGGCATCACTGTCCTTGGCGTTCACCTTCATTGCAGCCCGGTCGATGGCTTGCTCGAACCGTTCCTCCAGCTGCCGCTTGGCCCCACGTCGGCCTTTGCCAACGATGACCTGAGCGGGAATGTCGCGCCAGTATACGATAGTGACGTCAGGCATCGCCGTGATTCCTCCTAACCAGATGGGCTGGTTCTAAACTTCTATGTGGGCGCGGGTCGGTCGAATTTCGACACACGACGCTTATCCAGCGACGTTTTTTGCCCACGACCGGATATGGGGCTTTTAGCCAATTCCTTACAGAACACGCATATCAAAATTCTCAACGTCACTATGAAATCGGCACATAAACAAAGAAAACCCCGAACGGCGTCCACCGTTCAGGGTCATTTTCAGGCTTAAGAGGGCTTAACCGAGCAAGCCACCGTCATCGCGCGTGACCGCAATGATGGCCGAGCGTGGCACTGCATCACCCCCTTCTGGCCAGTGGCTGTTGCCGTCCTCGCCCGGATGCTGAATGCCAACAAACATGGTGCGACGATCCGGGGACCAGCTTAGGCCAGTAACCTCACACTCGTTAGGTCCCACAAGGAAACGGCGGATTTCACCGGTGACCGGATCACCCGCCAGCATCTGGTTATTGCCCTGCCCTTCAAAGTCGCCTTCGTTGGAGTACGTACCGTCCGTCTGGATCCATAGCAGGCCATGGTTGTCGAATTTCAGACCATCGGGTGAGTTGAACATGTTGTCAGCATTCACGTTGTCCGACCCGCCATAGGCGTCTTGATGGACAGTTGGGTTGCCAGCAAGCACGTACAGATCCCAGCCAAAGCCGGCTGCAGTATGATCGCCCCCATCGGGACGCCACCGCACGATCTGGCCATAGTTATTTGCCTCACGCGGGTTCGGCCCCCCTGCGGGTGTTTCATCGCCGCCTGCATTCGGCTTTACGCCCCGGTTCTTGTTGTTGGTGAGACAGCAATAGACCTCGGGTGCGTTTGGATTTGCCGCAACCCATTCGGGCCGGTCCATCGTGGTCGCACCGACGGCCGAGGCACCCTGACGTGTATGCACGCTGACTTCGGCTGCAGAGGCAAGGCCAGTCGTTTCGGGGGTCAGGTCCAACCACTCACCCGTGCCATCGTCGTTGAATTTCGCGACGGAAAGGGTGCCGTTTTCCAACAGCGGGTTGGTATCGACGCCAGGCGCATAAACGCCGTCAGACACGAAGCGATACAGGAACTCGCCCCGCTCATCATCGCCCATATACACAACAACGCGACCATCGTTGTTGACGACAGTTTCTGCGTTTTCGTGTTTGAAACGGCCCAAAGCTGTCAGCTTACGAGGTGTCGACGTCGGGTCAGATGGGTCGATCTCAACAACATAGCCTGCACGATGCGGTTCATTAGGATGTTTGGACACGTCGAACCGTTCGTCAATCTTGGACCAGCCATATCCCCAGTCTTTCGAGGACACGCCATAGCGCTTCAGATGGTCTTCGACTTCGTGGTTTTCGTCAGCTGCGGAAAAGTAACCGTTAAAGTTCTCTTCACAGGCCAGATAGGTGCCCCACGGCGTCTTGCCGTTACCGCAATTATTCCAAGTGCCTTTGCATGTAGTGCCGCTTGGATCCGCAGCCGTTTTCATCAAGTCATCGCCTGCAGCAGGCCCCGTCAGAGTCATGACAGTCTGGGGTGTAACGCGACGGTTATAAGGGCTGTCTTTTACGATACCCCACTTACCGTCGGTATTGGCGATTTCGACGACGGTTACACCATGGGCCATCATGCCCTTGGCGACATCATCGTCAGATGCTGCCTTGGCATCGGGGTTGTTGCCCCAAAGAATATCGCGATTGGTATACTCGTTGTTGACGACCAGCAGGATATGACCGTCGTGAAAGAACACGTCCTGGCCGTCAGTGTTGTCCCCAAACGCCCGTTCCTGGCTGGCTGCGGTGCCACGGGTCGCATGGTCGAATTCAGGTGCATCAGACCACAGCGGATCCCCCCACCGTACCATGACTTCGGCTTTGTACCCCGGCGGTACAATCACTTCGTCCGCTGTAGAGATCGGAATTGCCTCGAATGAGAACCGGTCCGATGCAGCGCTTGCACCTGAGGGCAGAATCGATCCACCAACAGCCGTGAAACTGCCCATGGCCAGAACACCACCCAAAAATCCGCGACGCGACAAGGCGCGTTCGACAACGCGGTCAAATTCGCATTCTTCTGGTCGTGGATTTACGACTTCGTCAAATTCATCAAAGGAAAGAGGGCGCTCATCATTCATGGCAGACTCCGTATCTGGCTGTAAGCTGGTAGAGAATCCCGCAATGGGTTTCGACCAATCAGGTCGCATCCCAGTATGAACCGCATGTGACAGTTGCGTTAAATTCAAAATTGAAATCGCTTGCACGTCGGCGAAGCGCCGCCTAGGGTCGGGGTAACTTGAAAATCGGAGGGCGTGACGATGGCGCCCAAGCGTCCCAAAGGTGCGGGCGCGTTCCCGAAAGCGGTTGAAAGCCCCGCGCCGGATAGACCCGATCCAGATGCTTTGTATGCGGCGCTGGATTTGGGGACAAATAGCTGCCGCATGTTGATAGCCCAGCCCAAGGCAAGCGGGTTCCATGTGGTAGACAGCTTCTCCAAGTCCGTGCAGTTGGGTGCCGGATTGGAACGCACCGGGCGGCTGTCACGGGCGTCGATGGCGCGCACCGTACAGGCCCTGCGGATTTGCCAGCAAAAGCTGAAACGCAATAAAGTCAAACGGATGCGTCTGGTCGCGACCGAGGCGTGCCGGCGGGCAAAAAATTCACGTGATTTCATCCGCCAGGTGAAACGTGAAACCGGTCTGACGCTTGAGATCATTCAGCCCGAAGAAGAAGCCCGTTTGGCCGTCATTTCATGCGCCCCGTTGGTTTCAACCAAGACCGAGCAATTGCTAGTTGTGGACATTGGTGGCGGATCGACGGAACTTGTTTGGATCGATATCTCGTCAATTGCGCGCCGGGACCGTCCGGCGGCGATCATGCGATTGCACAACGGGTTCCACACCGCAGATAGCCCCTTTCCCGCCGCCAAAGTGGTGGACTGGATCAGTGTGCCCCTTGGCGTTGCGACACTGCGGGATCAGTTCAATGATGTCGAGGATGACTCGGCCCGGTTTGCTTTGATGAGCTGGTTCTTTGAAGAAAACCTGGCCGATTTTGCCCCATATAAAGACGAACAGACCCGCGAAGGGTTTCAGATTGTCGGCACCAGCGGCACGGTGACCACAGTCGCGGCCTCGCATCTTGGCCTCAAGCGTTATGACCGGACCAAAGTGGACGGGTTGCGTATGACCAGCGATCAGATTGACAAAGTCATACGTGGTTATCTAGAACTCGGCCCTCATGGGCGCCGCCGCGATCCCCGTATCGGTGATGATAGGCAGGCCCTGATCATGTCCGGCTCGGCCATTTTGCAGGCATTGCTGCGTTGCTGGCCCACCGACCGCCTCTCCGTGGCGGACCGGGGGCTGCGCGAGGGCCTGCTTTATGCTCAGATGAGCGCGGACGGCGTATTGGAAGACGGACCGTTTTAATGGCGAAGACACCAACTGGTAAAAACACCTCGGGTCGCGGACAACGCGACCTGAAGGTTCAAGTGAAAACGGCACGCGGGCGCAAGCTCAGCTCGACCCGCTGGCTGCAGCGACAGTTGAATGATCCCTACGTCAAACGGGCGCAGACCGAAGGTTATCGGGGGCGTGCTGCGTTCAAGATACTGGAACTGGATGAAAAATTCCGCTTTCTTGTACCGGGCGCACGGGTAGTTGATCTGGGCTGCGCTCCGGGTGGCTGGTGTCAGGTCGCCGTCAAACGCGTCAACGCGCTGGGTGAGAAATCCGGCAAGAAAATCGGCACTGTTCTGGGCATCGATATACAAGAGGTTGAACCGATCGCAGGGGCCGAAATTCATGTGTTAGATTTCATGGAAGACGACGCAGATCAAAAGGTCAAAGAGTGGATGGGCGGCAAGGCCGATGTGGTGATGTCTGACATGGCGGCCTCGTCATCGGGACACAAGCAAACGGACCACTTGCGGATCATGGCCCTGTGCGAAACGGCGGCCTATTTTTCATTCGATGTTCTGGAAGAAGGTGGAACCTTTGTTGCCAAAGTTCTGGCTGGGGGCGCCGAAGGTGACCTGCAAAAACTGTTGAAACAGAAGTTCGACAAAGTGGCCAATGTAAAACCACCTGCATCTCGTTCGGACAGTTCTGAAAAGTTTGTTGTCGCAACCGGGTTCCGTGGCTGAGGTCAATCCTCGAGCGCGAAATGATCCTTTGCGAGACGCGGCTCGCGCCAAGATGCTGTGGCGATTCCCTGCAACAGCAGTGCCTCCCCGTGGTTCAGATCAACGGGCTTTCTGTCGCGCAGCTCGGCAATTCGCTGATCAAGCGAAACCTTCTGCTTCGTCGTTTTGTCCGACATTGGTCACCTTTAAACACATTCAGAGCATCATTCTGCTCAGAAGCGTAGTCACCAAATCCGCCGGGAAAATGGCTTAATACTGGCACGATGGTGCCATGTCAGCGGGCAAGTTGTGTCGACAATTGCAGCAAGCTTGGATCTAGTGGCATCCGAACCAATGCTTAGTTCAATACATCTCAGGCAGCGTCCGCGCCCCGGTCGATCTGCGCCAACTGGACCAGCATAGGCCAGGCTTCGGCCCGTTGCGGATCCATCATGGCAACCTTGCGGAACGCCTGTTCGGCGGCCCCGCATTGCGTAACGTCAAAGCCATACCGCCAACCTCATGAGGCATCGTCTTTGGCTTTGGTGCGCAATGCGATCAGGGCACCGTTGTATTCCGCCCCAAGGATCAGCATTGCTGCACAAAGGTAAAGAAAGATCAAAGCCGCCATGGCGCCCGCCAGCCCGGCATAGGTAGCGCTGTAAGTGGCGAATTGAGCGATATAGATAGAAAACACCCATCCTCCGATCGCCCACAAGATCAGTGTCAGAAGGACGCCCGGAAAGATCTGAGACAACCGGTGTCGCCGCGTCGGCAGGATCAAATGGGCCAAGAGAACGGTTCCCACAGGAACGGCCACGGTGAACGTCCATCGTAACCTGTCCACCGAAAGCCAATCGGATACATTCACCGCCGTTCTGTCTGAAACCAGCTGAGTGTAGACCGGCAAGACGACTTCGAACGCTGCGATGGCCAGAATCGCTGCGCCGCCTAAAATGACCAACACGAAGCATAACAGCCGCGTTTTCCAGAACGGCCAGTGATCATAGTCGTGATAGGCTTGGTTTATCGCGGCCCGCACAGCGGCCACACCATTTGATGCAAAATAGACTGCCAGCAAACCCCCGAGCGTGATGACGCCCGACCCTGATCCGGCCAGAACCGCGCGCAATTCGGAAACGATCGGGTCGGCAACATCCTTGGGCCATGCGCCAAAAATCAGATCGATCAATTCATCTGTCGCATATCCCTGCGACAGTGTGCCAGCCAAAGCCACCGTAAACAGAACAAAGGGAAACAGCGCCATCATCAGCGACATGGCGACATGGCTGCTCATGACGAACCCGTTCTTGTCGTTAAAGCGGCGAATGGCCATCCACAACGCCTGTACGGGAAGACCAACCGAGGGAATCACATGTCCGGTCATAGTTTGACCCTATCGTGACACCGAAAAACACAGAACCCGTCAAACGCGACACACGGCAATAATCGATCCGACAAATATCTGACTGCATTGCATAAACTCAATCGCTTGTGCAGGATCAGGATATCTACGCCATTTTTTCCAGCGCATCGCCGCGCGCATTTCAGGGATCTGGATGACCTCGGATCAGCAAGACACACCGGATCGCCCAAGACTTAAGTTGTCGGTCGTTCGCGACACCTGCATTGTCGCCAGCCTTTTGGTGTTGGGACTATATGCAGGGGCTGCCTTCCTGATCCCGCTGACCATGGCATTGTTAGTAAATGTTCTGATCATCGCACTCAGCGACCGTGTTATCGCCGTTACGCGTGCGCCTGTCTGGTTGGCAAACATCGCTGGCGTAACCGTGGTTTTAGCCGGTTTGTTTATGATAATGTACATTCTGGGCAGTCAGGCCACGCAGTTTGCGCGCTCAATCGGCACCTATGAAACACAATTTGACAGCGCGGTTGATCGGATTACCGGCTTGGTGGGCAACGATATCACCACCTTCATCCGTGACAATCTGGTCAGTATCGACATGTCTTATCTGGCCCGCCTGTTACTGGGCAGCGCAACATCCCTGCTGAACCAGTTCTTTCTGATCAGCCTCTATGTTGCGTTTCTGATGGCCGAACGTCTTGCCTTTCGCAAGAAAATCCAGCTGGCCGCAGGCAGTCCACAAACCGGCGCAGAGTTCTCGTCGATGCTTGACGCGATCTCGTTCAGCCTTCAGCGTTATGTCGGGGTTAAGACGCTCATCAGCCTGTTTACGGCTGGTATCAGCTATGCGGTATTCAAAGTTCTGGGGTTGGAATACGCCGAGACTTGGGCGGTACTGACCTTTGCGTTGAACTTCATCCCGTCAATCGGATCGATTATCGCGGTGATTTTCCCGGCAATGATTGCTTTGGTGCAATTCGACAGCATCGGCCCGTTTCTGATCATTGTTCTGGGCTGTGGCACGCTGCAGTTCCTGATCGGTAACTTCCTGGATCCTGCCCTGTTGGGGAGGTCGCTGAACATGTCCACATTCCTTGTCATTCTGGCGCTAACCTTCTGGACGACGGTTTGGGGGTTGATCGGTGCGTTCCTCAGCGTGCCTTTGACTGTCTGCATTCTGATTGTCTTTAGCCATGTTCCGGCGTTGCGCCCCATTGCGATCCTGATGTCCCTGGACGGTAGTCTGGGCGAAGACGACAACGGGACCTAAAGGTCTGGGTTGTTTGGCCAGTAGAGATCACTCAGAAATAGGACATTTCGAATTCGAGATGTTTTTGCATCGCGGAACGTGCATCTCTGCTTCAATTTTAAGATACACGTAGATCAGCATCCTACAGATAAATTTGAACTTCGAATACCGCCGATGACTAGACTTTTACATAAGTCGTGGCCGCAGGACCGCCGCTAAACGTCAATGAGATGTGACCGCTCCCCCATGACACGTGGGTGGCAAGCTGGCAACCGCGGCAGTCGCGACATGGCGGGCTATTCCAGCATTGATGCGGGATCAAAAGCCCAACATCGGCGCGATACCAAAGAAGGCATGCAAATCGAGGATCCAACCATCGCTTGTCTGCGGAAGACCGAGATTATGTCACTGATCAAATCGGCAAAGGTCACCTGGTCAATCGTGATGAGTATCTGCCAACAAACCACTAATTTTGTGCTATTCCGTAACACCAATCATCTGATCGCCGAGGAGGTACGCTGACATGCGTACTATCCGGGTGAGGCCGCTCTGCCTTATCGGCTACCCTCTGCGAGGCGTATGAAATCACCTCTGGCACGCTTGAACATGACAGATACGCCGCACAATCAATTGATTTTATGTATAATTTTGGCGTTTCTGGCAACTCGTTGGCGCACTATTCGACAGACAATAGCCCCGACCACAAAACCTACGTCTATCGACGAGGGAACCCGCGAGCGTCTGCGCCGAGATATCTTCTATTTCATCGATAACGGCGATCCGTCTTTGCGTATTGGCGATTGGAAACTGACCTTATCTGAGCAAAGGGCCCGGGCCATGAGTTGACTGGCTCATCGTGGATATGGCGCATGACTGGCCACGCATCTACACTGGGGCAAACTGAACGACCTCGGAGTCACCCAACCCCATGTGGACACTACTCTTTTCCGTCTTCGTTTTTGCCCTGTACGTCACGGCGGTTGTGTTTTCCGTGCGTGCCGCACAGACCGCACGCACGCCGCAGGGAGCCGTCGGTTGGGTGGTGTTTTTGCTGTCAGCGCCCTTTTTCGCGGTGCCTATGTATCTGTTTCTGGGCCATCATCGGTTCCGTGGCTACCGGATCGCCCGACAGGAAAGTGAACGGGTTGTCGAAGGCATCAAGACTTTTGCCGACTACTCCAAACCCGATCCCGCGTCTATGTCGATCAATCCTCGCCCGTTTGAGTTTTTGGCTCACCTGCCCGTCTCACGCGGCAACGGTGCGCAGTTGCTGATTGATGGGCAAGCAACATTTGATGCTATCTTTGAGGCGATTGACGCCGCCAAAAGCTATGTGCTGATTCAGTTCTATATCATCCGCGACGATGCGCTGGGGCAAAAGCTTCAGGAAAAGCTGATCGAAGCGTCAAAACGTGGGGTTCATGTGCGGTTCATGACCGACGCTGTCGGTAGCTATGGCCTGCCCACGCAATATCTGGAAACGATGCAGGAAGCCGGGATTGATGTCGCCGATCCACGGCAACAGCGCGGCCCGAATTTTCGCTTTCAGCTAAACTACCGCAATCACCGCAAAACCGTGATTATTGACGGCGAAACCGGCTTTATCGGCGGGCATAATGTAGGTGTCGAATACTTGGGCGAAGATCCACATTTTGGCCACTGGCGTGATACCCATTTGAAGATGACCGGGCATGTTGTTCGACAGCTGCAGCTCATCTTCTCGGAGGATTGGCATTGGGCCCACGACGAAGATTTGATCGATCATCTGGACTGGGCCGGCAGTGTATCAGAGCAGGACATGAACGCTCTTTTGGTGGCGACCGGTCCCGGGGACGATACTGAAACTGGGGCGATGATGTTTTTTTCCGCCATTGCCGAGGCAAAAGAGCGCCTATGGATCGCATCTCCCTATTTTGTTCCGGACATCGACATCATGACCGCGCTGCAACACGCAGCGATGCGCGGCGTGGATGTGCGCATTCTTGTTCCTGAGGTGATTGATCACCGTCTGCCCTGGCTGGCTGCCTTCGCTTACTTTGACGAGGTTCGGGACTGTGGTGCGCGGGTATTTCGATACACCGATGGCTTCATGCACCAGAAGGTATTTGTGGTCGATGACACTCTGATGGCGGTCGGCACAACCAACCTCGACAACCGCTCTTTCCGTCTGAACTTTGAGGCGATGGCCCTGTTCTTCGATACCCGCGCCGCGCATGACGTGGAACAAATGCTACTGGCTGATTTCGAAGCGAGTTTCGAGCTGACACGGTCCCTGTCACAACAACCGGCCCATATCCGGTTCGGCGCCCCACTGGCCCGTTTGTTCGCACCGATCCTTTAGGAAAAGAAGTTCTCCTGAAACACCCGTGTCATCAGCGCTACCATATAGGCCGTAGACAATCCGAACGCCAAAAGTCCGGCCACAGCCGCAAATGAGCCAAAGATTCGCAGGCCATCCCCCAAGACGATGTCGCCATAACCTAGAGTCGTGAATGTGACCAACGAGAAATAAAGGGCTGAATTCAAATCCGGCAACACCTTAAGCAGCACCCAGACAATGGCCCAGAGCCAAACTTGAATTGTATGCGTTGCGACAATGAAGGCTAACGCAGTGGCAATCGGACCTGCTGTGCCCATGAACAAGCCGCGCGCGGACCATTTTGCTTCCATTTTCATAATGACCACGGTGCACCAGGTCAGCAAAAGGATCTCGACCACGATGCAGAGACCCAGAAAAGTACTGCCCCAAAAGATCTGGTGCGGCAACGTCATGTTTTTACATCCTGAATTGCGGTTTCGGTTTGCCCGTGCAGAATGACCCTTGGCGCCCCCGGGTACAAGCCCGACCCGGCATGACTTTGCCTGCGGCGAATGGAACCGGATACATGTCAGCACTGGACAGGCACGCAAACAGTTGCACATCCTGCGCAGTAAGACGGGTCAGGCCATGTTATTGAATATCGACAACATCCAGAAATCCTATCCGGGCGGGCGACCTGTTTTAGAGGGCGTTTCGCTAACATTGGATAAGGGCCAAACGCTTGCACTTACCGGAGAAAGTGGCAGCGGCAAAAGTACTTTGTTGAATCTGGCAGGCGCGCTGGACAGTTTCGATCAGGGCGAGATCACACTGGACGGAACGCGTTTGTCGCCGTTGGATGACGCAGGTCGTGCGCAACTGCGCCGCCACAGCGTTTCGCTGGTATTTCAGCAATTCAACCTGATACCGTCTTTGACAGTTCTGCAAAACCTGACGTTCCACGCGCGTCTCGCCGAATGTCAGGACCAGGAATGGACCCTGCATCTGGCAGACAGGTTGGGCGTCGCAGATTTACTGGATCGACATCCCGAAAACCTGTCTGGCGGTCAGCAGCAACGGGTGGCGATCGGACGCGCCATGGCCGTGCGCCCCAAGTTGCTATTGGCGGATGAACCCACCGGTAATCTGGACGAAACCGCAAGCGCAAATGTGCTGGACCTGATGTTGGCGTTGGTCGCGGACACTGGCGCTGCGTTGCTGCTGGTCACCCATTCGCACGATATCGCTGCGCGGCTAGACCGTCGCGTCCATCTGTCTGGCGGGCATATTCAGTGACGCGAACGGTCCTACAGGCCCTGCTGTCTCATTGGCGTGCGCATCGCCTGCAGCTTGGAACACTGCTGATCGGTATCGCGCTGGCCACGGGCCTTTGGTCGGCCGTTCAGGCCATCAACTCCGAAGCGCGGGCAAGCTATGCGCGGGCGAATGCCCAATTGGCGCTTGGGCAGTTTGACGAATTGCGAGACCCAACGGGGCCCATCCCTATTGCGCGTTATGTTGATCTTCGTCGCGCCGGATGGCAGGTCGCTGCTGTTTTGGAAGGGCCCTATCGGCTCGGTACACGCAGTGTGCACCTGATGGGCGTGGATATGGTGGCTTACCCGGCCCTGCCCGCCATTGTCGAAGCTGAACAGAGCGCCACCGCCCCCGACCCTGCCGATCTGTTGACCGCCCCGGGGCGCATTCTGGCCTCTTCGGAATTGGCACCACTGCTACGCGAACAGGGCGACTTGCCACCGATACTGGAAAGCTCTGCCTTGCCGCCAGACGTTATATTGACGGATATTAGTGTCGCCGAAACATTACTGGACCAGCAAGGGGATATCTCGCGCTTGGTCGTGCTTTCGGACCAACCACAGCTGGTCCCTGCCTTGTCAGACATCGCGCCGGAACTGCAACGATTTAGTCCGTCATCCCAAGTGGATACGGACCAATTGACGGGCAGCTTTCACTTGAACCTATCGGCCTTTGGTATGCTGTCTTTTGCCGTCGGTTTGTTCATCGTCCATGGAACCGTCGGACTGGCTTTTGCTCAGCAGCGCGGCATGATCAGAACAATGCGCGCACTTGGCGTATCGATGCGCCGTTTGGTGGTGTTGATCCTGGCTGAACTGACGTTGCTTGCAGTGATCGGCGGGGCATTGGGCCTGGTTCTGGGTTTCTTTATCGCTGGCGCACTGTTACCGGATGTGGCCGCAACACTGCACGGTTTGTACGGCGCCTCGGTCAGCGGACAGATGTCCTTGCGCCCGGAATGGGCCGCAGCAGGTATTGCCATGGCAGTGGCCGGAACGTTGCTTGCCAGCGGTCAGGCACTCTGGCGATTGTCACAGATGCCAATATTGGTTGGCCCCGGGGTGCACGCATGGCAAGACAACGCCCCGGCGCGTCGCTTGACTGCGCTGGCAGGTTTGATTCTGATTGCGGGCGGTACACTCGCATATCTTAGTGTCGGCGGTCTGATCGCAGGATTTGTTCTTCTTGCAGGTTTGCTCACCGGTGCCGCTTTGTTATTGCCGCTGTCTTTGTCCGGTGTCCTTGCCCTATTCGCCCGACGCGCGCAGGGACCTGTTGCGCAATGGGTCTGGGCGGACATGCGGGCGCAATTGCCCGGCCTATCGCTTGCGCTGATGGCATTGCTTTTGGCCCTCGCCGCCAATATCGGCGTTGGAACAATGGTCTCAAGCTTTCGCCTGACCTTTGTCGGTTGGTTGGATCAGCGTTTGACCTCTGAGCTTTACGTCACAGCCGTAGACGACCAGCAAGGTCAGGAGATATCTGAGTGGCTCCAACCGCGCGTTGACGCGATTTTGCCACTTCGCACTGTCGAGCTGGCACATGAAACGGGGCCGTTGTTCTTGTATGGCATTGTTGATGACCCGGTGTATCGGCTGCATTGGCCTTTGATCGCCTCGGCAACGGGTGTTTGGGACGACGTCATGACCGGGCATGCTGTTTTGATTAATGAACAACTAGCACGTCGCACCGATCTCTGGCCTGGAGATACCCTTGAGCTTCGTCCCGGTCACGTTCTGACCATCGCAGGCGTCTATTCCGACTATGGAAACCCGACCGGGCAAGCCATGGTTTCAATGGCACAATTGGATCAAATCGCGCCGGGTGCTGAAACCCGACGGTTTGGCATACGCATGCCTCCCGAGGATGCGACTGAGATGGCACAGGAGCTGCGGCGCCAGTTTGATTTGCCCCGGCAATCCGTAGTCCACCAGGCGGCGATGAAAGCGCAATCACGGGCCATTTTCGAAAAGACCTTTGTTGTAACGTCGGCGTTAAACGTTCTGACCCTTGGCGTGGCAGGCTTTGCCATTCTCACCAGTCTGCTGACCTTGTGGACCCAACGCCTGCCGCAAATCGCGCCCATCTGGGCCCTGGGGTTGGACCGATCCCAATTGGCCCGGTTAGAACTGATGCGCAGTGTGACGCTCGCGGCGCTTACGGCGTGCCTGGCTTTGCCGCTTGGGTTGGTTCTGTCTTGGGTTTTGTTAACGGTGATCAACGTACAGGCCTTTGGTTGGCGCTTGCCAATGTATGTTTTTCCGCTGGATTGGCTCTATCTGTTTGTCCTTACACTTTTGGCAGCACTTATCGCGGCCGCCCTACCCGCGCTGCGGTTGCTGCGCCTGCCACCTGCCGATTTGCTGAGGGTTTTTGCCAGTGAACGTTAGAGCCTTACTGATAGCCATCATGTGCATGCTGCCGGTATCCGGCTGGGCGCAGGGTTATGCTGGCCTGGGCGGGTCAGCCGACGGGTTCGAAATCCCCCAGCGCGGCTATCAGTTCGAGTTTCCCAAGGACCATGGACCACATCCCGCGTTTCGAATCGAATGGTGGTATCTGACCGCAAACCTGACAGGCGACGATGGCCGCGACTATGGCATTCAGTGGACGCTGTTCCGATCAGCCCTTAAGCCGTTCGAAACTGAAGGCTGGCAAAGCCCGCAAATCTGGATGGGTCATGCCGCGATCACCACCCCTGAAACCCACTACTTTGCGGAACGTTTGTCGCGTGGCGGCATTGGGCAGGCCGGTGCAACAGCAGAGCCTTTTGCAGCATGGATTGATGAGTGGCAAATGAGCGGGCCCGACTTTGATACCCTAACACTCACTGCGAGCGGTAAAGACTTTGGGTATGATTTGTCGCTGAAAGCCCAGGGTCCATTGGTGTTTCACGGGGACAATGGCTATTCGGTAAAGTCATCCGATGGGCAAGCCAGTCACTACTATTCACAACCATCGTACAATGTCGAAGGCGTGCTGCATCTGCCTGAGGGGGACATGGCGGTCAGCGGAAATGGTTGGTTGGACCGGGAATGGTCCTCACAACCCCTGGCCGAGGATCAGAGCGGGTGGGATTGGTTCTCGCTCAGCTTCGATGGTGGGGACAAGCTGATGGCATTTCGTCTGCGCGGAGACCGGGGTGATTTCACCTCAGCAACCTGGATCAGCGCAGATGGATCCTCTATGGCATTGTCGGATGGGTCCACCAGTTTCACACCGCTGGAAACAGCACACGTTGCAGGCCGAGACGTTCCGGTGGAGTGGCGCGTGACTTTGCCAGACCGCGGTGTCGATGTGGAAGTGTCGGCGCTTGTGCGAGATGCCTGGATGGCCACCCGATTTCAATATTGGGAAGGGCCCGTGACCGTCACAGGCACCCATAAGGGGCGCGGGTATCTGGAGATGACGGGCTACTGACCAAGCGTCGCCGCCTGTTGTGCCAATCGAGCGTGTCTGATTTTTTGTTCAGAAGAAAAAAATGCGAAGCCAAAAGGAGCTTCGCATTTCAATAAGAACTTTACTTGGCAGGATTATCCCTAACGGACAACGTAAACCGAAACAGTCGAATGCCGCACAACCCGTGCCGCATTCGGTCCCAGCAAATAATCCTTTAGATCTGGTTTGTGTGCGCCAATCACGATCAGGTCCGAACCCGCACTTTCGGCCGTTTTCAGGATCTCTTGATACGCCGTGCCCGTGGCCACCACATGCCGTATCTTTTCATTGCGATCCGCACCCAGAGTGGCTGTACACATCTTAGTCAGGTTGTTCTGCGCTTCTTCGAGAGCTTTGTCGTGAAAATCAGGCTGAAAAAAGCCAGAAACCCAGCTTTCTCCAAAATCGGGAAGAACGGTGACGACATCCAGCTGCGCGCCGTCAAGGTCCGCTAACGCGGCCGCTCTTTTCAGCACAGGCGCATCCAAATCTCCGTTGCTGATGTCGATGGCGCATAAAACAGAACTTGTCATGCTGGCACCTCTTGTCTGGCGGCACGGCCGCGTTGCAGGAAGGCGATCAGACCCAACAGTAGCATCGCCGGGATATAGATCAGCTGTTTCGGGGATTGGCTGGACGGCAAGCTGACCGAGGTCAGGCGCACCGCTTCATCACCGTAGTAATCAAAGTTCCCCAGATTATCGGCCACAGGTGTACCGAACAAAGGTTCTTCCAACTTGACCAACCCATCTTCGGGGACCAGCAGCAGACCCATCGCTTCGACCCGGGCAGAACCACCGTCCTCGTTACCAACAGTGACAACAACGGTTGTATCGACCATTTCCAGCGTGTCGAAATCCGGGCCTTGGACCACCAGCCGGACCTCGGTCCCGGGCGGTGTTTGACCTATGGTTTCCTCAAACGCAGCCGGTTCAACAGTTGTAAACGGTGGCGAAATTCGGTCCATGAAGTAGTCTGGCCTGAACAGCGCAAACGCTACAAAGATCAGGGCAATGCTTTCATAGATGCGGCTATGGGTAAGGAAGTACCCCATTGTTCCCGCCGTAAAGACAAGGATCGCTATTGTCGCAAAAACGGCGACCGTTATGCCTTCCACCCAAGTGACGTCGATCAACAACAGGTCCGTGTTGAAGATAAACACAAACGGCAGCGCCACAGTTCGAAGCGAATAGAAGAACGCGATGAACCCGGTTTTGATCGCATCCCCACCCGAGACGGCGGCGGCCGCGAAACTCGCCAAACCCACCGGCGGCGTCACGTCGGCCATAATGCCGAAATAGAAGACGAACAGGTGGACCGCGATCAGGGGCACAATCAGGCCGCTTTGCGCCCCAAGTTCGACAACCACACCGGCCATCAGAGAGCTGACAACGATGTAGTTCGCAGTGGTCGGGAGTCCCATGCCCAGGATCAGGCTCAGGATACCAACCATCACCAGCATCAGGATCAGGTTGCCGCCTGACAGGAACTCGACCAGATCAGCCATGACTTGCCCGACACCTGTCAGTGTCACGGTGCCTACGATCACACCCGCCGTGGCCGTGGCCAACGCGATACCGATCATGTTACGTGCGCCGTCGATCAGGCCCTGCCACAGGTCAGCAACACCGTCGATAAACGTGTCATACATGTTGCTTTGACCGCGGAAAATCGCCTTCAGGGGCTTCTGCGTTAACAGGATCACGAACAGCAAAGTAGTCGCCCAGAAGGCCGACAAACCCGGCGACTTCTGTTCGATCATCAAGAAGTAGACCAATACAATGATCGGCAGCAGGTAGTGCAAACCGGCTTTGTAGATGTCCGCGATGACGGGCAAGGTTACTTCTTTTGCATTCGGATCATCCGGCTCTAGATCCGGCACCTGAGCGGCCAGATAAAGCAAAGCAACGTAGATACCACAGACGATCAGGCTAAGGACCAGTCCCGCCGAAGACGGCACCCAACTGGTGACAGCTTCGACCGGGAATTGCGAACCATAGCACAGCCCAGCGAAGACCAGGAAGAAAGACAGCATCCCGACGACGGTACGCGCAAGCTTCACATCGCGGTCGCCCAAGGTGGGCATGTTCCGCTTCACCGCCTCAAGGTGCACGATGTAGACCAAAGCGATGTAAGAAATCGCTGCGGGCAGGAAGGCGTGGGTGATCACCTCGACATAGGAAATGCCGACATATTCCACCATCAGAAAGGCCGCAGCCCCCATAACCGGAGGCATGATCTGACCGTTCACTGACGAGGCTACCTCGACCGAACCCGCTTGTTCGCTGCTGAAACCAACGCGCTTCATCAATGGGATGGTGAACGTGCCGGTGGTCACAACGTTGGCGATGGACGAGCCAGAAATCAGGCCGGTTGCAGCAGAGCCCACAACAGCCGCCTTCGCGGGGCCGCCGCGCAGGTGACCCAGCGCACCAAATGCCATCTTGATGAAGTAGTTCCCTGCCCCGGCCTTATCCAGCAAAGCGCCGAAAAGCACGAACAGGAACACGAATTTCGTTGAAACACCCAACGCAATCCCGAACACGCCCTCAGACGTGATCCACATGTGGCTCATGGCCTTTTTCAGGCTGGCGCCTTTCCAACGGATGACCTCTGGGACCCAATCGGACGCGCCGAAGAAAACATAAACCAGAAAGATCGTTGCAATGATCGCCATCGCTGGGCCAAGCGCGCGACGCGCGGCCTCGAACAACAAGATCAACCCGACCAATGCGATCCACTTGTCGGTATCGTCTGCAAGCCCGCCAGCATCAACGATTTTGTTGTAGAAGAAATAGCCATACAGCGCGACAAACGCGCCCAACACACCCATGATCCAGTCCTGTATGGGGATATAGTCGCGCGGACTGGATTTCAGCGCCGGATAGGCGGCAAAGGCCAGAAACATCGCAAAGGCCAAATGAAACTGCCGCGCGTTGTTCACAACACTACCGGGCAATACATAATTCGCCAGCGGAGAGGCCAGAACGACCTGAAAAATGGACCAAATCGCCGCTACAATGGCCAGGAAGATCCCGACATTGCCGACTGGATTGCGTCCGCCCGCATCAGACGAGGCTACAAGCTCCTGTAGCTCTTCTTCCGATAGCGGACGATTGGATTGAGAATCGGAACTCATGACATGTCTCCCCGTCGCGGCCTTTTTCGGCCTTCTAACCTACCCGTTTGATACGGGTTTGGTGCAGGGCGCCCGCAGGCGCCCTGTGTCAGGTCTGAATTACTGGATCCAGCCTTTTTCTTTGTAGTACTTCTCGGCGCCCGGATGCAGCGGAGCCGACAGGCCGTCCGCGATCATTTCTTCGGGCTTGAGGTTGGCAAACGCAGGGTGCAGCTTTTTGAAGTCATCGAAGTTTTCGAAGACCGAGCTGACCACTGCGTAAACCGCATCATCCGACACGTCTGCCGACGTCACGAAGGTTGCGCCCACACCAAAGGTTTGGGTATCGCCGTCAGAACCGCGATACATGCCGCCAGGAATGGTTGCGGTCCGGTAGAACGAATTGTCGTCGACCAGTTTGCTAACCGCATCACCGCTGACGTTCACCAGAACCGAGTCACACGCTGTAGTGGCTTCCTGGATCGACCCGGACGGGTGACCAACGGTGTAAACCATCGCATCAATCTGGTTGTCGCACAGAGCTGCGGACTGTTCGGCCGCCTTCAGCTCGGTCGCCAGTTCGAAATCGCCAGTGGTCCAGCCCATTTCGCCCAGCAGAACTTCCATAGTGCCGCGCTGACCTGAACCGGGGTTACCGATATTGACGCGTTTACCTTTCATGTCCTCGAAATTGGTGATGCCGGAATCGGCGCGGGCAACGACCGTAAACGGCTCAGGGTGAACCGAGAAGACAGCACGCAGGTTTTCGAAGGGACCAGCCTCTTCGAATTTCGAGCTGCCGTTGTAAGCGTGGTACTGCCAGTCAGACTGCGCCACACCAAACTCCAGTTCGCCTTCGCGAATGGTGTTGATGTTATAGACGGAACCGCCGGTCGATTCGACCGAACAGCGTACGCCATGTTCCTTGCGCCCCTTGTTAACCAGACGGCAAATCGCGCCACCGGTCGGGTAGTAAACGCCGGTCACACCGCCGGTGCCGATGGTGATGAACTCTTCGGCATAAGCCGCCGGAGCCATCATGGCCGCGGTGACGAATGCGCCGAGGCTAAGCTTGCTGCTGTTTTTCATTTAAGAACTCCCATTTTATTTTGTTGGTGGGGAAAAGGCTAAAGCCCCTTACTCGGGGAACGCGCCGATAAGCCAGATCAGCCCGTCATGCAACGGCTGCACCTCAGTGAATTTTCCAATATCTCCCAACAATTTCGAGGTTTCATTCAGACACATCAATTGTCAAGGCCAGTGCACCACTCATCCGCTCAAAGCGGCACATCTGAGGAAGTTTTCAAAAGTTTCCCCGTTAACGGGCACAAGTGCTTCATGTCTGACCCCTCACGAGCAAATGTAGCAAAAGCGTCATTGTTCAAACTTCACGGCGTTGCACACCGCGAGATCCATCTCAAACGGGAACAACATCCGACCGAGGACCAAGGATGCCCGATCCGGCGAAAAAATAGCCGAACCGAAACATTTGTTTTGAAACGCAGTTTACGTTTGAGCTCCTACCTTCGATGAGCCCGGCATCGATACTTTGCTTACTTTTCCCGTGTTGGAATCTCGATAATTCCGAACAGGAACGCCGCAAATGCGGACTGGACCGATATTGCCATCAGACTGAACCCAGCGACGGTCAAACGTGTCGTCAACGGGTTGGAAAGGTCGCCGAAGCCAAGTCGCGCCCATTGCCCAAATGCGATCCCAAACAAAAGAAGACCAAACAACAGCAGCCAAAACGCGAAAAGCGCAATAGTGTCTGTGGTCGCCCAGTTTTTAAGGATTTTGCTGGGCTCTCCAACAGGCAACAGACCGCTCGTCGTCGCAATCATGCGCGCCAGGGCACCAAACGTCAGTAACTGGGTCCCGACGATTGTGATCAGGCAAGAGGCCAGGAAAGTATTCGTCCCGAGCTCAACAGATCCGGCAACGCGTACCGGTCCGAACATAAGAACGAGGGCAGTGATGCCGCCCACCAATGTGAAGAACAATCCTGGATACACAAAAAGCCATCTGGGATTGTGCATCAGCAAGAATTTAAGGTGCCGCCAGCCATCTCGCCAAGTGCGTAAATGCGGCGGACGGCTTCTGCCATCCGGCTTGAGAGTTGTCGGCACTTCGGCAATTTTCAGTCGGCTCATCGCGGAACGGACAACCATCTCGGACGCAAATTCCATGCCGGACGTATGCAATTGAAGGTCCAGAATGGACTGTCGCCGGAACCCGCGCATGCCACAATGAAAGTCGCCGATACGGATGTTGAAGAACAGCCGACCGATGAAACTCAGAACTGGATTGCCCAGATAGCGGTGCAGAAACGGCATTGCGCCCTCGGATATACCACCACGGAATCGGTTTCCCATGACCAGATCATTTCCGGCCCGCAGTTCCTGAACAAACAGCTCTAGCCTGGAGAAATCATAGCTATCATCAGCGTCACCCATGATTACAAACGTTCCGCGGGCTGCTTCGATACCGCCGGCCAATGCCGCGCCATACCCTTTTTGTTCGACATTCACGACCCTGGCCCCAAGACCTTCGGCAATCTCAATCGAACCGTCGGTGCTGCCATTATCTGCGATCAAAACCTCGCCCCGAATGCCATCACGCGCGATGTAATCGAGCGCTTTTCGAACGCAGACCTCAATCGTTTCGGCCTCATTCAGGCACGGCATCAGGATCGTCAACTCAATCGCGTCAGACTCATCCGATGATTCTGTAATTTCTTGCTTCCCAACCAATGGAACCCACCTACTAAAAATTAAACAAATAACACTATCAGATTTACAGACGCGACTTCGAAGTCAAGGACAGTCTGCAAAGGCACAAATTTATTCACTCGACATGAACATAAACCAATCCAGAGATACTTTGTTTATTAATTCGAAACAAGTTTGTGAGACAAGATTTCCAGCAACTCGTCGAGTGTTTTCTCCGATGTTACCAGAGCTCGTAACTTCATCCTTGTGCCCATCTTGGGAAGAAGCCGATTCTGCGCCGCACATCCGGATACAATCTCAACGGAACGACGGATTCTCGCCTATCTCAAGGTTTTATTTTGAAAGAAATGCGAACAATTTGGCGCGCAAGCAATGCATCCAACTCTCACGATATTTCCATCGGAAGATTTTGAGTTCCATCAACTCTGTTTTCAAACAGCATCTGCCTGTTTTTGCTCACAAACCCATCAAGACCAGAACGTGGAAGTGTGAGTAAACCAGCCGCCAGTAAAGAAAAAACAGAGAGCAGGTTCCCCTAACCCTCTGTTTTTACTTTGGTACCCAAGGCCGGACTCGAACCGGCACGTCCGTTAGGACGGGGGATTTTGAATCCCCTGCGTCTACCATTCCGCCACTTGGGCCACGGACACTGGATTAGCGTTCAACTCGACGAAGGTCCAGAGGCAAAAAACAACCAATACTCTGATTGTTTCCGCGACGGCGGTTGACGGTACTGCAGGTGCGTGGTTTGGCTTGCACGGTCTGAGAATTGGATTTGAGTGCTTTATGTTGCGATCGTTGTACGACTGGACCATTCGGCTGGCGGAACACCCGCGCGCCCTGTGGGCCCTGGCCATCGTGGCCTTTGTAGAAAGTTCCTTCTTTCCGATTCCCCCTGATGTGCTGATGATTCCGATGATCCTGGCGCGGCCTTCGCGGGCCTGGCTGATCGCGTCGGTCGCCTTGGTCGCTTCGGTTTTGGGCGGCATGCTGGGTTATGCGATCGGGGCATTCTTCTACGACAGCATCGGCCAGCCTATTCTGGAATCCATGGGCAAAGCGCATGCGATGGAAGAGTTTAACACCCGCTTCAACGATTTTGGATTCTGGGCGGTTCTTGCCGCTGGGATCACCCCTTTTCCGTACAAGGTTATCACCATCATGTCGGGCTGGACGGGGATGCCGTTGGGGACTTTCATTGCCACGTCCATTCTGGCCCGGGCCTTGCGATTTTTTCTTGTCGCCGGTTTGCTTTGGGGCTTTGGTGAACCGATCCGGGACTTTATCGAGAAACGTCTGGGCCTGATGTTCACGTTGTTTATTATTCTGCTGTTTGGCGGCTTCTTAGCGGTGCGATACCTATGACAAAGCGTACGACCTATGTTGTTTTGGCTGCGGGCGGATCTGCAGCGCTGCTGCTGGCAGCGTGGAGCTTCCAGTATTTCGGCGGTATGGCACCCTGCAAAATGTGTATCTGGCAAAGATACCCACATGGCGTAGCAATCGCCGTCGGGCTTGTTGCCATAGCCTTGCCAAATCTCCGAATTCTGCCCCTGTTCGGTGCAGTCGCTGCAACGATAACAGCCGGGATCGGAGTTTATCACGCAGGGGTCGAGCGAGGATTATGGGAAGGACCCAGCAGCTGTACATCGGGCGACATTGGCGGGCTGTCTTCGCAAGAGTTGATGGAGCAGATCATGTCCGCTCCGCTGGTGCGTTGTGATGATATCCCGTGGGAAATGTTAGGCCTGTCCATGGCTGGTTGGAATGCTCTGATTTCTGCCGGGCTGGTGCTGGTCTGGATCGTTGCCTGGCGCAGCAGCTGAACCTTACAGCTGGTCCAATTCCGCGTCCCAATACAGAAAATCGATCCAACTTTCGTGCAAGTGGTTCGGAGGGAACTTGCGGCCGATATTGCGCAACGCCTCGGCGTCTGGCTGACGCGGCGGTTTGCGAAGCGACATGCCCGCTTGTCGCAACGATTTGGAGCCCTTGCGCAAGTTACACGGGCTGCAAGCCGCAACTACGTTTTGCCAGCTGGTCACCCCGCCCGCCGCGCGCGGTACAACGTGGTCGAATGTAAGATCACCACGGCCTCCGCAATACTGGCACTTAAATTCATCCCTCAGAAACAAATTAAAGCGCGTGAAGGCCACGCGCTTTCTGGGTTTTACATAGTCTTTCAAAACAACGACCGAGGGTATTCGGATCTCGGTACTGGGACTGCGGACAACTTCGTCATACTCGGCAACGATATCGACCCTGTCCAGCCAGGCCGCTTTGATCGCCTCCTGCCAGGGCCACAACGACAGTGGATAATAGGACAAGGGGCGGTAATCGGCGTTCAAAACCAATGCCGGATGGTGCTTGAGCGCACCTGGCTCCCTGACAAATTCGGTCCTGAAATCTCCGTCCATAGTAGAATCGCCTCTCGCTCTCAGCTGCCCGTTTGTGACACCAGAGCGGAGAGCACCCGCCCCAGCCTTATAGTGACTATATATCGTGTTAAATCTCTGACAAGCCCCGAGTTTCCACAATATGTCGAAGACTGGGTAAGCCTGTTCCGTAACAGAGGCATGACAGTTATCCACAGGTTGCATCGGATACGGCGCTCGCGTTATGGCATGCCCATGTCATGGTTCATTCGCTTCAACAAACCCTTTGATGTGCTGCCGCAGTTCACCGACCGCGCCAATACCGAGTCGCCGCGCAGCACGCTTTCGGACTTCATAGATCTGCCCGGTGTCTATCCGGCGGGACGGCTGGATCGCGACAGCGAAGGACTGATGCTGCTGACCGACGAAGGGCGCCTGCAGGCGCAGATTTCAGACCCGAAACACAAAATGGTCAAAACCTACTGGGTTCAGGTCGAAGGCAAGCCTGATGTCGCGGCACTGAAAGCGCTGCGAGACGGGGTGGAATTGAAAGACGGCCTGACTCGCCCGGCCAAAGTGCGCAAGATAGACGAGCCGCCCATGCTGTGGCCACGCACGCCGCCGATCCGCGAACGCAAAACCGTTCCGGACAGCTGGATCGAGCTGACCTTGCGCGAAGGCAAGAACCGGCAGGTGCGCCGGATGACGGCTGCCGTTGGCCTACCAACATTGCGGTTGATCCGATACCGGATCGGCGATTGGACCCTGGATGACCTTGGCCCCGGCAAGTGGGATAGTCTGCAAATGCCTGAACTTAAGGTCGCGCCGCAGCGCAAACGGGATCGCCGCCCGCGCCGGTGACAGATCGTGCCCTGATCTGTTAGACTAAGCCCATGAAACTTACGCCCGGTATACCTGCCCCAAGGGCCATTCTGGAAGCGGCGCTTTACGTCGATGATCTGGACGCGGCCGAGCAGTTCTATGGTGAAATTCTGGGCCTTGAGCGCATTCAGCATATCCCTGAACGGCATATATTTTACAAAATTGGCGACTCGGTTTTGCTGCTGTTCAACCCGGACCAAACCGAGCAGCCGCCTAGCAATCCAGATCTGCCAGTCCCGCCGCATGGCGCCCGCGGCGCAGGCCATGTCTGCCTTGTACTAACCCGGGATGAAATCGCCCTGATGCGCAAGCACCTGCTGGATTGGAACATTCCCTTGGACGCCGAATTTGACTGGCCTAGTGGTGCACGCTCTCTGTATGTACGCGACCCGGCAGGTAACTCCGTCGAATTTGCCGAAGGCTGGTTGTGGGATTGATCCGGTTTGCTCAGCCCAGGGGCTGCTTTTCACCGCCGACAACGCGGTGAATCTCGCTGGACATCACGCCAATATCTGCCAGAACAGCCCGGAACGCCGCCATATGAGGTGTCGCAAAATGCGCCTCAAGTGCGGCCTGATTCTGCCATTCCTCATAAACCCGAAACCGGTTCGCATACCCCAGAACCTGGCTGAATTCGTAGACCAGGCAGCCTTGTTCCTTCATCGTCTCAGCCACCATGGCCAGCGCAGCGTCACGCGCCCTTGCCACACCTCCTTCAGCAACTTCGACAACACCAGTGACGATCAACATGGGCTCACTCCTTCAGGCTAAACCGCTTCGAGATTCTGTTCACCGGGGTCCCATCGCGCAAGGGAACGCCATGGGCGATCGAAAAATCGCGAAATCCCATTTTTTCATAGTAGCTGAGGCCCAGTAAATTATCTGCCCGTATCGTCGCGTTGATAGTACGAAACCCCAATGCGCCCGCTGTTTTGACGGTTTCATCAAACAGCGCACGTCCCGCACCGCGCAACACCGGATCACGGCGGGTGAAAGTGGCGATATCGGCGCAGTCTTCCGGCAATGCTTCATGGCTGCCCAACCACTGGAACCCGGCCACTTCCCCCCGATCGTCCAGAGCAACATGACAGCAGATCTTGTCAGCGCCGTCCAGATAGCTTTGCACAAACAAAACTTCGGAGAACGGAATTTCATGCGCTGTAGTGCCTCCGATGGCGACGATCTCATTAAGAATGCGGCATGCCTCAGCCACATCTTCGCGCATCATTGGGCGGACGGCTATCATGGTCAAAGGCTCAGCTTGTCACGCATGAAGGCCAGCGCGACGCTCAGCCCGTCAGGCGCGATACCATGACCGGTGCCCTTCATAACGTGGGCGAAGACCTCTTTGAAACCTGCGCCTTGTAGAGCTTCGGCGGCTTCGGGCAGCGATTGTGGCGGCACGACATCATCAGCGTCCCCATGCACCAGCAAAATCGGCATTCGGCTGACGACCTCATCTGCTAACATATCCGGTTCCAGCAGACGGCCAGAGAAGGCGACAATTCCGGCAACCGGGTCTTCGCGCCGCGGGGCGACATGCAGGCTCATCATCGTACCTTGAGAAAACCCAAACAGAACCACCTGCTCGGGCAATACATCTTCGTCCACCATCAGGGCGTCGAGAAACGCATTAAAATCCTCGGTCGCCATGTCCATGCCACGGCGCGCCTCTTCCTCGGACGAGCCGTCGATCCACGGGATTGGGAACCACTGAAACCCATTGGGCATTCCGGGGATCTGCTCGGGCGCGTCTGGGGCTACAAACAGCGTCTCGGGCAAGTGTTCGCCAAGCACATCCGCCAATCCCAGCAGGTCGGCCCCGTTAGCGCCATAGCCGTGCACGAAAACCACGACCGAGCGTGTGTCGCCCGAAACAGGCTCTTTCCGGAGCGCATTCAAAACCCGTGTCATCTGATCCCTTCTCTTTGTTTGGCCACCCGGTAATAGGCCCACAAAACCCGTGCCGCAACCGACCGCCAAGGCGACCAGTCTTCCGCCATCAGCCGCAGTTCCTTGTCGGTGGGACGCTTGGGCAAGTCATAGAGAACCCGGGCTGCTTCTTGTAGCGCCAGATCACCTGGCGCAATCACATCGGCGCGGCCCAGTGAGAACATGGCGTAAATCTCGGCTGTCCAAACCCCGATACCCGGCACCTCGGTCAGAACGGCAACGACATCCGCATCAGAAGCATTCCGTAAGGCTTTGTAATCAATGCGCGCTTCGGCAAGTGCACGGGCATAACGAATCTTCTGGCGGCTGAGGCCTACATCACGCAGATCGTCATCGGTGGCCCACGTTATTTTGCGCGGGCCCGTCAGTTTCGCGCCTTTCAACCGCTGCCAAATTGCGTTGGCGGATGCGACACTGACCTGCTGACTGACAATGGCGCTGAGCAGCTGTGCGAACCCATCCGGACGCCGACGCAGGGGTAACGGGCCGGTCTGTTCCATCGCGAACGCCATGCGCGGGCAGGCCTGGCCCAGCCATTCGGCGCCTTCGGCAACGCAATCTGGCGTTTCGATGATACGTCCGACTTTCATGCGTTCTCCAGCTTCAGTGACAGCCCGCACGTTAGGCGGCTTTGTCGCATATGCAACCCGCTTGTGTGCAATCGTTTTCGCCGATACGGATATGCCCATGACAATGACCACCTCCGCCCCCGACAACTCTCAGGCCAAACGAAACGTCGCCGTTCTGGTGGCCGCGCAATCGGTTCTGGGGGCGCAGATGCCGATGATATTCATCGTCGGAGGGCTGGCGGGGCAATCGCTGGCGACCAATCCCTGCCTCGCGACATTGCCCATATCGCTGATCGTCCTGGGGTCGATGCTGGCCGCAACCCCGATCTCCGGCATCATGCAGAAATGGGGACGCAAGGTCGGGTTTCTGGTCGGCGCAACAGCGGGCGCATTGGGCGGTTTGATCGGGGCATATGGTCTATTTCTCGGGTCTTTCCCAATTTTCCTGCTCGGCAGCTTGCTGACCGGCATTTACATGAGCGCGCACGGATTCTATCGCTTTGCCGCGGCCGACACCGCATCGGATGAGTTTCGCCCCAAAGCGATCTCCTATGTTATGGCGGGCGGCTTGGCGGCTGCGGTCATCGGGCCCCAGATCGTCAAACTGACCTCCGAAGCTTATGTGATTCCGTTTCTGGGCACCTACATTGCGGTGATCGCGCTGAATGTATTCGGTTCGGGCCTGTTCTTCTTTCTCGACATCCCGACGCCGCCCAAACCCACGGCAGATACGCCCAGAGGTCGGTCACGGCTGGAGCTGCTGAAGACCCCGCGTATCGCGGTGGCGATCATCTGCGCGATGGTCTCTTACGCTTTGATGAACCTTGTGATGACATCTACACCTCTGGCGGTTGTCGGGTGTGGTTTCAGCGCGAATGACGCGGCCGATGTGGTGACCAGCCACGTGCTGGCAATGTATGTGCCAAGCTTCTTTACCGGCCATCTGATCGCGCGGTTTGGTGTCGAGAAGATCGTGGCGCTTGGTCTGGCCATCCTTGCCGGTGCCGGCGTGGTGGCTTTGCAGGGGGTCGAACTGGGCAATTTCTTCGTCGCCCTGATCCTTTTGGGCATCGGCTGGAATTTCGGCTTTATCGGCGCAACCAGCATGTTGGCTGCGTCTCACGAAGTGCATGAGCGGGGACGCATGCAGGGTTTGAACGATCTGCTAGTGTTTGGCGGCGTGACCGTTGCGTCGCTGGCTTCTGGCGGGTTGATGAATTGCTCTGGTGGTTCTCCGGTAGAAGGTTGGACTGCGGTAAACTTGGCCATGATTCCATTGCTGACACTGGCAGGTGGCGCGTTGCTTTGGCTGATGCTGCGACCGGCTGACGCCGAAACGGTCTGACTACCAGCGCCCAGAGGCTGCCGTCCACATCAGTGACAGCCGTCGCCGCATCTCACCTTGTGACAAAGCACCGGCAGCGACCCGTTCGGGCTGCGCAATAACGTGTTTCAAAATCCATTCCGCCTGCCATCCCGCATATAACGCTGGCCGCGCCTGATCCGAGATCGAAGCCCGACTTGACCGGGCCTTTTCAATGCGCTGCAGCGCAGACCGAGCCAATTGCTTCACACCTGCGGACGTTCCATCAAGCAATGGGATACGTCCCCGCGCCTCAAGATCAGGGATCGCACGGAACCAATTCGCAACGCCCACGCCATAACCAAAGTCCCGCACAACCTCTTCGTCTGCCGGACCAAGGGCTTGCGATGCGGCAACCAAAAGGGTGCCGCTGCTGTGATCGATATAGGCGTCAAAATGATCTTGATCTTCGAACGGGTCGCGGTAGATATCCCAGCGCCTTACGGCGACATATTTGTCCATCTTTTCCGCCAGATGCGGCGACAGAACCCGTGACAAAGGCGTCACCACCTCATGCCGGCGCACCGTTGGGCCCTGGGCAATTTCCTGTAGCGCATCGCGCCACCATTGAAGGCGCATCTCGGCAATCATTGGCTCTTGTGTCACCCACGGGGCGCGCGCCACCTCGACATTCAACGCGTAAATCGGGAACAGAATCGCACGCGCAGCGACGGGTGCCGCCATCGCCGCAAGGAAACGGTCCGGGTCGGCTTTGTGGACCAGTGCAGCACAGGCTTTGACGTCATCGTCAAAGGAAACGCTCACTCTGCCGCTGCCTTTTGCGGCCCGCAGTCCCGAACCAGCTTCCACTGGATCGCATCCAGCAAAGCCTCGAACGAGGCATCGACTATGTTTGCACTGACGCCTACTGTGGACCAGCGCCGCCCCTGCCCGTCTTCACTGTCGATAATAACCCGCGTCACAGCCTCCGTGCCGCCCTGCGTTATCCGGACTTTGAAGTCGACCAGATGCATGTCATCGAGGATTGGGGAATATTGACCCAGGTCCTTGGCCAAAGCCTTGGCCAATGCGTTCACCGGCCCGCGGTCACTGCCGTATTCGTCATGAGATTCGCTGACCGACAGCGTCTTTTCCCCATCGACCTTCACCACGACGACCGCTTCGGACAGGCTGACCATCTTGTTGTACTTGTTCTTGCGCCGCTCGACCGTGACCTTGTAGCGCTTGACCTCGAAGAACTCGGGCAGCTGCCCCAACTCGTCGCGGGCCAGCAGCTCAAAACTGGCCTGTGCCGTGTCATAGGAATAGCCTTCTGACTCGCGCTGCTTGATCCGGTCCAAAATACGCCCCAGCGCCGGATCACCGGCTTCGACCGTCAGCCCGGCCTCGGTCAGGCGTTTGCGCAGGTTCGACTGCCCGGCCTGGTTCGACATCGGAATGATGCGCGCGTTGCCGACGGTAGCCGGATCAACATGCTCATAAGTCGACGGGTCTTTCAGGATCGCACTGGCATGCAACCCGGCCTTATGCGCAAAGGCCGAGGCCCCGACATAGGCTGTCTGCTTGCTCGGGACCCGGTTCAGAATTTCATCCAGCATTCGGCTGATCCGAGTCAGGCCCGCCAGCGCTTCCAGGCTGACGCCGATGTCAAAACCCGAGGCATAGGGTTCCTTCAACAGCAGTGTCGGGATCAGCGAGGTCAGGTTGGCGTTGCCACAGCGTTCGCCCAACCCGTTCAATGTGCCTTGGATCTGCCGCGCCCCGGCATCAACCGCCGCCAGAGAACACGCCACCGCATTCTCGGTGTCGTTATGGGTGTGAATGCCCAGCCGATCGCCGGGAAAACCAGCCGCAATCAGGTCCGAGACAATACGTCCGACCTCCGCCGGCAAAGCGCCCCCGTTTGTGTCGCACAGCACAACCCAGCGCGCGCCCGCATCCAGCGCGGCGCGGCACACCTGGACGGCGTATTCCGGATTGTCTTTGTAGCCATCAAAGAAGTGCTCGGCATCAAACAATGCCTCACGCCCCTGCGCCACGATATGCGCGACCGAGGCGCGGACATTCTCGACATTCTCATCCAATGGGATGCCAAGTGCGTGGATGACATGGTAGTCATGCGACTTGCCGACCAGACATACGGCCTGCGTGCCCGCATTCATCACAGCGGCCAGAACATCGTCATTCTCCGCCGAGCGGCCAGACCGTTTGGTCATCCCAAACGCCGTCAACCGTGCCGAGGTCGCTGGTGCCGTGTCAAAAAACGCGCTGTCCGTCGGGTTTGCTCCGGGCCAACCGCCTTCGATGTAGTCCACGCCCAATTCATCCAAGGCTTTCGTAATCCGCACCTTTTCAGCGGTCGAGAATTGCACTCCCTGCGTCTGCTGCCCGTCACGCAGGGTCGTATCGTAAAGGTAGAGGCGTTCTTTGGTCATCACAGATCTTCCAGCTTGGCAGCGTCGAACCCTGCTCCGGGAACCAGTTCAACGGCATCTTTGCTCATCCGAACCTCAAGTCCTGCGGCAATATACGCGGCTTTCAGGCGATCAACCTCGGAAAAATCCTTGCTGTTCATTGCATCAAGCCGCGCCTTTGCCAGCACCTCGGCATGAGATGCCAAATCCACGCCACCGGTTTCTGCCCAACTCCCCATCTCTGGAGACAGCAAACCAAGGATTTGCGCGCCAGCCAAAAGCTCCGCCGCATCTCCGTCGGCGGCAAGCCGGTGCAATTCAGTAATGGCGCCTGCAGTATTCAGGTCATCCGCCAATGCACCGACAACCGAAGGCGCCGCGCTGGCGGCGGGCTCGATGCCCGCTGTCAGCGCCCGCCACTTGCGCAACGTCGCCTCGGCCTCGCGCGCCTTTTTCTCGGTCCAGTCCATCGGCTTACGATAATGGGTTTGCAAGAAGACAAACCGGATCACTTCGCCCGGCACGCCCTGCTCCAGCAACTCATGCACGGTGAAGAAGTTGCCCAAAGACTTGGACATCTTCTTACCCTCGACCTGCAACATCTCATTATGTAGCCAGACCTTGGCAAACTGACCCTCGGGATGGGCGCATTTGCTCTGGGCGATCTCATTCTCATGATGAGGGAACATCAGGTCGTTGCCGCCACCGTGAATGTCAAAGCTGTCACCCAGAAGTTCATAGCTCATGGCCGAGCACTCGATGTGCCAGCCGGGACGGCCCCGGCCCCAGGGTGAGTCCCAGCCCGGCAGATCATCGGTCGACGGTTTCCAAAGGACAAAATCCATCGGGTTCTTTTTGTAAGGCGCGACCTCGACCCGCGCACCGGCGATCATGTCATCGACCGAGCGACCCGACAGCTTGCCGTAGTCCTCTTTCCAGGTATCGACCGCAAACAGCACATGACCTTCGGCAGCATAGGCGTGACCCTTGGCAATCAGGTCTTCGATCATGGCGACCATCGGCGCGATATACTGCGTGGCACGCGGCATCTCATCCGGCTCCAACGCGGCCAAAGCGCCCATGTCGTGCAGATACCAACCGATGGTTTCGTTCGAACGTTCCTGTACCAGGTGTTCCAACGAGCCCTCGGCCCCGGCCTGTTTCCGCGACAGCGCGGTTGCGTTGATCTTGTCATCCACGTCAGTGAAATTGCGCACATATTTTACGTGATCCGCGCCGTAGACATGGCGCAGCAAACGGTAGAGCACGTCAAACACCACCACCGGCCGCGCATTGCCCAGATGTGCACGGTCATAGACGGTTGGCCCACAGACATACATCCGCACGTTGTCAGGATCGATCGGCTCGAAGTCTTCCTTCGTCCGTGTCCGAGTGTTGTGCAGCTTGATCGGGGTCATCGGTCGGGCTCCTAAGAAACGGCATGCGCGTCGCGCGTTGGCGCGGGCTTAGCAACTTGTCTCAGGGATGAAAACGAAAGAAACCGGCCCGCTTGAGAATTCAGCAGGTAATGCAGCAGATAATGATGCAGGTCATCGGGTTCATGGGAATTCGATTATCACGGGATTGATCACATGCCAAGACTTGAGTTCAAACGCGCAGCGCGGCACTGTACCTGGCATGAGCCGAGATCACGTCAATTCCATCTGCCGCGGCCTACCGGGGGCCGAATGGTCCGATCCGTGGGGTGGTGGCCATGACGCCTGGAAAATCGGCGGCAAAATGTTTGCCTGCATCGGGGTCAAAAATGACGGGGTTTCCGTCAAAACACCTGACATCGAAACCGCTCAGATGCTGATTGATGCGGGCGTCGGAGTCAAAGCCCCGTACTTTCATCTTAGTTGGGTGCGTCTGCCCTTCGATGCGGACTCTGCAGAAATGCGTCACCGCCTCGCCGCATCTTACGATCTGGTACGGGCCTCGCTGACAAAAAAAGCTCAGGCTGAATTACCGCCGCGAAGCTGATTGACAATTGTCCTTGGCTCTGCCCCAGTCGCCTTAAAGGCTATCAAGGGCGTAGCAATGAAACTGTCTCAGCGCATCACTCATCTGACTGGCGGCGGCGGCGACGGGTGGGATGTCTTTTACCGCGCACGACGCATGGTCAGTGAAGGGCACGCTGTGACCGAGCTGACGATTGGCGAGCATGACATCCGAACCGATCCGTCAATTTTGGAGTCCATGGAAATCTCGGCTCGGGATGGGCATACAGGTTATGCGATGGTTCCGGGCACAGATATGTTGCGCGACACTGTCGCGGCACGGGTGCAGATGCGCAGCGGCATTCCAACCACCCGTAAGAACGTACTGATTACACCTGGTGGCCAAGCAGGTTTGTTTGCGGCGCATATGGCTGTCTGTGATCCAGGCGATGTCGGCCTGTATCTTGATCCCTATTACGCCACTTACCCCGGAACAATCCGAGGTGCCGGTGCCATCGCGCGCGCCGTCGCGACTACCGCGGAAGATGCGTTCCAACCTCGCGCCGAGTCCATCGAGGCTGCAGCAGACGGAGCCGTGTCGCTGTTGATCAACACCCCAAACAACCCAACCGGGGTGGTCTATTCCCGCCAAACGCTTGAGAATATTGCAGATCTGTGCAAGCGGCGTGACCTGTGGCTGATCTCGGACGAGGTGTATGACACGCAGGTCTGGCAAGGCGCCCACCTTTCGCCCCGCGCCCTGCCCGGCATGGCTGATCGAACCCTGGTTGTTGGGTCAATGTCCAAGTCCCACGCCATGACCGGCTCTCGCTGCGGGTGGATTGTTGGCCCGGAAGAGTTGATCGATCACTTGATCAATCTGGCAACCCATACCACTTACGGCGTGCCTGGTTTCATTCAGGATGCGGCAAGTTTCGCGCTGAATGCGGGCACGGTCCTCGAAGAAGAAGTTGCTGCCCCGTTCCGCCGTCGCCGTGCTTTGGCAATGGACCTGTTGGCAGCTCAGAACACTGTCGGTTTGGTTCCTGCCCAAGGAGCGATGTATGTGATGCTGGATGTCCGCGCCACAGGCTTAAGCGGCGAAGGATTTGCCAACGCCCTGTTGGATACGCATTCAATTGCCGTCATGCCGGGCGAAAGCTTTGGGAAAGCCGCCGCAGGTCACGTTCGGGTCGCTATGACCATCGACGACGAACGGTTTGCATCTGCGTTAAAAACTTTGTGTGAGTTTGCCGCAACCCTTGCCGATTGTCAGGCTCCTGAGTGATCCACCTCAGAACCGAAAGGTTGTTCGCAGGTTGAAAACGTTCGAATCAAGGCCGCCATTCGTTCGCGTCACATCGTTGAAGTTTTGGCGCAACGCTTCGCCGCTGATGACAAAGTTGTCTCCAATCGGATAGGCAACACCGATTCCGTAAACTGCGGCAGTATCACTGGTAACTGATGTTTCCGCACGCGCGGCACCAACAACCACATATCCAAGCGCACTGCCAAAATCGTACCCACCGCGAAACTTCAGGCTTGTCATACTGTCCAGACTGCCCTGATCGTCGCTCAAGTTCAGGGACAATCGGTTATATTCAAGCTCACCACCCAGAACAAAGTTACCGAAGTCCCGATCATAACCGATATGCGCGCCAAAGGCCGTGTCATCGCCGCTGGCCCCACCCGGGCCATCCGCATCGGCATATCCAAAGCTGAAACCCGCATAGGCCCCTGTCCAGTCCTCTGCCAAAGCAGGGGCAGCACAAGTGATCATCACCGAGACAATCAGAGCTGAAAGAGGTTTCGTACACGTCATCAAGACAGGTCCACGCATGCTTTTGGCCGACCACCAGCCATCAGTTGAAACTTGGTTCGTAATTGTCAGATTTCAATTCAGATCGCGCTCCACTCCTCATTAAGTGATCGAAGTATAACAGATTTCTCCTATAGCGGGAGAAAATCTGAGACATGTATTCCTCTAAGCTATACGTTCTCCCTCACATCGCAGGTTTTTTGGGCACTGGTCGCAAACAGGACAGATTGTCCCGTCCCCGACTGGAACAGTCTGAACCATGATTTGCGAGGTCGCATGCATAATGAAGTCTGGAAAATCCGCCTGATCAGCCGCACCATTGGTGCGGATCGTGGGCGTGCAGCACGGGGTCGTCCGCACGTGTCGTGAAACCATCTTCTCACGACACAGATTAGCCACCGGACTTTATACATGAACAACCAAACCCGAAATACCTCGCGCAGTGGCGGACGCTCTGCGCGCCGTGCAGCCCGCGCATCCGCCCTGCCCGAACATCTGCGTCCTGTGCGCCCTGGAATGGAAGGCGGGACATACAAACCGCTGACCCAGGCACAGGTGGAACGCATCCACGAAGCCGCCCTACAAGCGTTGGAAACGATTGGCCTTGCCGATGCCCCGCCAAGCGGAATTGACTATCTGGTCGGTGCCGGATGCATTCTGGGGGACGACGGTCGCATTCGGTTCCCCCGCGCTCTGGTCGAAGACACGATTGCTAAGGCTAATCGATCAGTTACTCTCCACAGCCGGGACGGCAAAACAGACCTGGAGCTGTCGGGGTCAAAAGTGCACTATGGCACCGCCGGTGCCGCCGTGAGCATGGTCGATGTCCACGGTCGCGAATATCGACATTCTACGGTGCAGGACTTGCACGACGCCTCGCGGATTTGCCAGCAATTGGACAACATCCATTTTGTTCAGCGACCCATGGTCTGTCGCGACATAGCCGACAATCTCGAAATGGACTTGAACACTGTTTACGCATGTACGTCAGGTACTTACAAGCATATCGGTACCTCGTTCACCGAGCCTCATCACGTCGCCCCGGCAATAGAAATGCTGCACATGATCGCTGGCGGAGAAGACAAATGGCGCGAGCGGCCGTTCATGTCGAACTCCAACTGCTTCGTGGTTCCGCCGATGAAGTTCGCGACCGAAAGCTGTCAGGTGATGGAGGAATGCATCAAAGCCGGAATGCCGGTACTGCTGCTGTCCGCGGGGATGGCCGGTGCTACCGCCCCTTCAACCATCGCCGGCGCGATCACGCAAGCCACTGCAGAATGCCTTGCCGGTCTGGTTTATGTAAATGCCGTAAGCCCCGGTGCTCCGGCGGTTTTTGGCACTTGGCCCTTCGGTCTGGATCTGCGCACGGGCGCAATGTCCATCGGATCAGGTGAACAGGCGCTTCTCAGTGCTGGGTGCGCTCAGATGCATAAGTTCTATAACCTTCCGGGTGGTGCCGCGGCCGGCGCCTCCGATTCCAAACTACCCGACATGCAGGCTGGTTGGGAACAAATGTGCTCAAATGTCATGGCGGGTTTGGCGGGTTTGAACATGGTTTACGAAGCAGCGGGCATGCATGCGTCGCTGTTGGGATTCTGCTTCGAAAGTCTGATCCTTGGCGATGACCTGATCGGACAAGCCCTGCGGTGTGTGCGTGGAATTGAAGTGTCGGATGAGACTTTGGCCCTGGATCAGATCGCCGAAGTCTGTATCGGCGGTCCTGGCCACTATCTGGGCACCGACGCGACCCTAAGCCGGATGCAGGCCGACTATGTCTATCCCACTTTTGGCGATCGTACGTCGCCGAAAGAATGGGTTGAATTGGGCAAACCTGATTTGCTGGACAAGGCAACTGCGCGTAAGGAAGAAATCCTTTCGGCCCCTTCACCGGCGAAATTCGATCCACTGCTGGATGACGAGTTACGCCGCAAATTCAACATTCACTTACCTGCATAAGTTATTGAAAAACGGCGGCCCGAACGAATCCGGGCCGCCTTTGTTGTCTATCAGTTAACCGTTGCTGGGCGGCAGTAAGCCCGCCTCTTGTGCAACTGCGATCTCATCGGCATCCAATGCGCCATCGCCATTTGCATCCATTGCCGAGAAGCCATCAGTGTCGACTTCGGGCATTACGGCCTGGACTTCGTCGATCGTCAGAACGCCGTCTCCATTGGTGTCAGCGCTGGATTGCGCCAGTGCCATTGCCGGCAGTCCAAGTGCGAGTGCCGAGATAACAGCTAGATTTTGCGGTTTCATTACGTTGCCTCCTGAGTGACTTTTTACGTGTTTGTGTCCGGACAGGCACCAAAGACACCTTTGCGAGACGCCAGACCACCCGCCTCGGCCAAATGCGATGGTTTCGCGCCAAACTCCGCGTGTTTGGCCGAGTCGGGTCTGCAATCCCCCGCTGGGTGAAACGCCGACACGACGGTTCGGCGGTTCTTGCCCGATTTGTTTGCGACAATCCGGCAAGGCTCTGCTCAAAACAGCGACTCGGGCCGGACAAAAAAGAAAGGGGGCCGAAGCCCCCTGTTAGTTTCGCCTTCCAGGCTCATTTCGTTGACCGCCCGGTATTTTTTTGCCTGCGGCCTGGACTGCGCATGGAACGAGCGCACCCGTTCCGTGAAAGAGTGGGAAAGAGCGAATATTCTGCCCCACCCTGTTCCCGACCAACACGGGCATGCCGGTCGAGTGGAGCAAGGCAATTAGGTAAGCCTTAGGCTTTGCCTTGCTCCGAGTTCGTCAGGACCGGTTTACCGAGGGATAATCCGGCCCCTACACCCCGCGTGGCAGGGTGTTTTCTTTAGCTACACCCGCTGGTAGACCCGCAGGTGTTGCATTTCATGCAGGTGCCGTTGCGCACCAGCGTGTAGTTTCCACATTCTCCGCACGGGTCGCCCTCGTACCCCTGCATTTTGGCTTTGGTGCGCGCATCCATTCCGGTTGCAACCTCGGCCACGACAGTTGTTTCGCTTTGCACTTCGAACTGGCTTGCTGATTCTGCCATTCCGTTCACTTCGGCTTGGCCACCGTTGAACACCACCAGATCTTGCGGCAGGCGTTTACGCAAATAGCCGGTCGAACTGATTTGTTTCAGCACTTCCAAGGATTTGGTCGCCGCGCTTTCG
The DNA here is from genome assembly GCF_947489545.1 of uncultured Ruegeria sp. Classification (NCBI taxonomy): domain Bacteria; kingdom Pseudomonadati; phylum Pseudomonadota; class Alphaproteobacteria; order Rhodobacterales; family Roseobacteraceae; genus Ruegeria; species uncultured Ruegeria sp. The sequence continues at coordinate 250,172 of NZ_CANLDZ010000005.1, forward strand.
CTTATCTCGGATACGTTTGATACGCCCTCTTCCTCACCCCGGCCGAGGTCGTCGAAAGATGCCCCTTCTGGTTTCACATGGGCCAGATCGGTGCGGTCCAGATAAGACACGGCCAGTTCGCGGAAGATGTAGTCCAGGATCGACGTCGCATTCTTGATCGAGTCGTTGCCTTGTACCATCCCGGCCGGTTCGAACTTGGTGAAGGTAAAGGCGTCCACGAATTCCTCCAGTGGCACGCCATATTGCAGGCCGACCGAGACGGCGATGGCAAAGTTGTTCATCATCGCCCGGAAGCCCGCGCCTTCCTTGTGCATATCGATGAAGATCTCGCCCAGCTTGCCATCTTCGAACTCACCAGTCCGCAGATACACCTTGTGACCGCCCACGATAGCCTTCTGGGTATACCCTTTCCGGCGATGGGGCAGTTTTTCGCGATGACTGCGGATGATTTCTTTGACCACAACCTTTTCGATGACCTTTTCAGCCAGCACGACGGCTTTTTCCTGCAGCGAGCCGCTTTCCAGCACTTCGGCCGCTTCGTCATCATCTTCGACCAAAGCTGCAGCCAGCGGTTGGCTGAGTTTCGATCCGTCGCGGTACAATGCGTTGGCCTTCACACCCAGCGACCAGCTAAGCTCGTAGGCCTTCTGGCAATCCTCAATGGAGGCGTCATTCGGCATGTTGATCGTTTTCGAGATCGCGCCCGAGATGAAGCTTTGCGCCGCCGCCATCATGGTGATGTGGCTGTCAACACCAAGAAAACGCTTGCCTTTTTTGCCGCACGGGTTGGCGCAATCGAAGATCGAATAATGCTCTTCCTTCAGGTGCGGCGCACCTTCCAGAGTCATTGTCCCGCAGACATGATCGTTGGCCGCGTCGATATCAGCTTTGGTAAAGCCCAGATGGCGTAGCAGATCGAACGTTGGGTCGTTTAGCTTGGTCGCCGGGATGCCCAGAACACCGGTGCAGAAATCTTCGCCCAATGTCCACTGGTTGAAGACGAACCGAATATCGAACGCGCTTGCCAATGCGGCGTCCACCTTGGCCAGCTCATTCGGTCCAAAACCGTGACCGGTCAGTGAGGTGTGGTTGATGCCAGGTGCGTTGCCGATAGTGCCATGGCCAACCGCGTAGGACACGATCTCTTCAATCTGTGACGAAGAATATCCCTGCTTTTCCAGCGCCGCAGGCACCGAGCGGTTGATGATCTTAAAGTACCCACCACCGGCCAGCTTCTTGAACTTTACCAGCGCAAAATCAGGCTCGATCCCGGTTGTGTCACAGTCCATTACCAGACCGATGGTGCCAGTTGGTGCAATCACTGTTGCTTGGGCGTTGCGATACCCATTCTTTTCGCCAAGCGTCAGCGCCTCATCCCAGGCTGACATGGCCAGATCGACCAGACGCTTGTCGGGGCAGTTGCCGTGATCCAGAGGCACCGGCTTCACCGCCAGCTTTTCGTATCCCTCAGTCACTCCTTGGGATGCCCGGCGATGATTGCGCATTACACGCAGCATATGGTCGGCGTTGCGCTCATATCCTTTGAAAGCGCCCAATTCACCGGCAATCTCAGCTGAGGTCGCATAAGCCACACCGGTCATGATCGCAGTCAACGCGCCACAGATCGCCCGGCCCTCGTCCGAGTCGTAGCTGTGCCCCATGTTCATCAGCAACCCGCCGATATTTGCATACCCCAGACCCAGGGTGCGGAAATCATAGGACAGTTGCGCGATTTCCTTGGACGGAAACTGGGCCATCGTCACCGAGATTTCCAGTGTCAGGGTCCAAAGACGCGAGGCGTGCATGTAGTCCGCCGCCTGGAATTCATCATCCTTAAGGAATGTCAGCAGGTTCATCGACGCGAGGTTACAGGCTGTGTCATCCAGGAACATGTATTCCGAGCATGGGTTCGAGCCGCGGATCGCGCCGTCTTCGGGGCAAGTGTGCCACTCATTGACGGTGTCGTGGAACTGGATGCCAGGGTCAGCGCAGGCCCAGGCTGCGTGGCCAACCTTTTCCCACAAATCACGCGCCTTGACGGTCTTAGCGATCTTGCCGTTGGTGCGGTTGATCAATTCCCAATCGGCGTCTTTTTTGACGGCCGTCAGGAAGGCGTTGGTTACGCGGATCGAGTTGTTCGAGTTCTGCCCCGAAACCGAGTTGTAAGCCTCTGAGTCCCAATCCGTATCATAGGTCGGGAACTCGATGCTGTCGTGTCCCTGCTTGGCATAGTCCAACACGCGCTTGATGTAAGTCTCTGGGATTGCGACTTTTTTTGCCTCGCGAATGGCAGTCTTCAGCGTATCGTTTTTGTTGGGATCATACGCATCGTCCTGAACACCGTCCCATGAGCGAATGGCCTCGAAAATGCCGTTCAGCATCTTTTCGTGCATCTTCGATCCGGCAACGATCGAAGCTACTTTCTGCTCTTCAAGTACCTTCCATTCGATGAACTGCTCGATGTCAGGGTGATCCGCGTCGACGATCACCATCTTTGCGGCCCGACGGGTTGTCCCACCGGATTTGATCGCACCTGCTGCACGGTCACCAATTTTGAGAAAGCCCATCAGACCCGAAGACTTGCCACCACCCGACAGTGCTTCACCGTCGGCCCGCAAATGGCTGAAGTTGGTCCCGGTACCCGAGCCATACTTGAACAGACGCGCCTCGCGCACCCACAGGTCCATGATGCCACCCTCGTTCACGAGATCGTCGTTCACGGATTGGATGAAGCACGCGTGCGGCTGTGGATGTTCGTATGCGGATTTCGACTTGGTCAGCTTGCCAGTCTTATAATCGACATAGTGGTGCCCCTGCGCCGGGCCGTCGATGCCATATGCCCAATGCAAGCCTGTATTGAACCACTGCGGGCTGTTCGGCGCTGCGCGTTGCGTCGCTAACATATAGCGCATCTCATCAAAATAGGCGTGCGCGTCTTCCTCGGTAGAGAAATAGCCGCCTTTCCAGCCCCAATAGGCCCAGGCGCCGGCCAGACGGTCGAACACCTGCTTGGAAGAGGTTTCTCCTTCAAAGTCCGCACCATCAACGGGAACCGAGCGCCATAGGAATTCTGGAACGTCTTTCTCTTTGACCTTCTTCAGGTTGGTCGGAACACCAGCCTTGCGGAAATATTTCTGTGCGATGACGTCGCTGGCAACCTGGCTCCAGCTGGACGGGACTTCGATGTCATCTAGGCGGAAGACGATCGTGCCATCGGGATTTCGGATTTCAGACGTTGCTGAAACAAAGTCCAGATCCTCATATGCGTCCTGCCCCGCTGTTGTGAATTTTCTTTCAATCTTCATGTCCGCCGCCCTGGTTCTGTCAATTGCATCGTCACGCTACTTGGGGCTTTGAAATTGCAAGCCGCCCACCAAACCGAAGATAAAGGGCGCAAAAGTCCGACCGCTGCTGCGAACAGCGCGAAACCGACCCTACGGTTGCACGATACTTTGATGTGCTTTCCGACCCTCGCCCGGCGCCTTCTCTGGCTTTCGATACCAGATGTAGTGGCGCTTTCTTCGGCTCATACAATCTGGCGTAAATACCCATATAAGGTCAACGTCATTTTTCAGTCATTTTGAAATCTTTTTTGTTGACCAAATTGTCTGAGTGAGTTGCCAGTTTTAGGAACCCGATTCCTCCACAGGGTCGCGCATGGCGATTTTTCGCCACTGACCCAAAGCTGCAACGGGAATTGCCGTTTTTACCAGCATAGTTATCAGCATTTGATCAACCGGTGCCTGACTGGCTAGGCTGGGCAAGAATCATCCTGGAATGGATGCTGCGACACCCAAACCGCGTCCGAAGATGCGCAAATGATTGAGGGCTTACAAAAGGATGCAGTTGTTTCGCATTTTACCCGCTATGGCCATGATCGTGGCATGTACACCACAAGATGTGCCCATCGCGTCACGCAGCGCACAGTTTGAAAGCTACCCCCAAAGGCTGTTCGACACGTTCGAGATCAGCTGCTCGGGACCCGGCGAAACCTTTAAAAAGATCGGAAGCCGCGCTTACGAATGCAGAGAGTCGCTGCCGCCGGACGCCACAGCTTATCTGATTCTGACATATGACGGCTATCCCAAGGAACTACCGCAAAGCGTGATGCGATTGACGTCGACGAGAAACGACGCAGGCTACCTTGTAGATGCTAACCTGTTTTTTGAGGTGCCTCAGAAAACCGGCCAAACCATCAACATCCCAATAGAAAGCAAGACATTGGATGAAGCCATCAGCAACCTGTATCAGGCTGCTGGCGGTTCACCCAAATAACTTTGAGAAAGTGGTCGGGGCGGCAGGATTCGAACCTACGACCCCCTGTACCCAAAACAGGTGCGCTACCAGACTGCGCCACGCCCCGGACCGTGCGCCTTCCTAACGAGGCCGATCTGATTTGAAAAGCCCTAACAGGGCCAAATTGCGGGGCCTTGCGAAAAAACTTCATGTCGCATCTGCGTTCCCGGCTCAATTGAATACCGAGCAGCCAATCCGGCGTTGATTTCCAACACTACAAAAACGGAATCACCGCCATCAATTGGCGTTAAATCTCCGGGAATTGCACCTTCGTGCACGTCGGTCACGGTACCTGTCTGATCCAGGAAAATGATATCCAGAGGAATCAGTGTATTTTTCATCCAGAACGCGACCGGCTGCGGCGGGCTGAACACAAACAACATGCCAGAGCGGTTTGGCAAGGACTCCCGAAACATCAAACCACGGGAGCGTTCTTGCGGTGTTACCGCAATTTCTACGTCAAATCGCACAAGGGTTGCTTCATTTCGAAGTTCGACCCGATCTGCCCGACATTCGGCCAAGACATCCCCGGCCCACAGAATTGAAAGCAGAGCCAGAAGTGTCAGATGTCGCGCCATGGGGAATCAGTCGTCCAGCGCAGATTCCCAGGCCAGCACTTGGGCCGCCATGCGCCCCCGCTTGCCGTTGATCACACGCATCGCCAGCGCTTCGCCAGGCTGCAGATCCGCCAGACCAGAGCGACGCAAAACTTCGATATGCAGAAACACATCTTCGCCGCGGCCAAAGACATTGGCGAACCCAAACCCCTTGCCCTTGTCGAACCATTTGACCCGCGCAGCCTCAAGCGGCGCATCTGAAATAGCGTCTGGGTCAAGCTCGGCAAAATCGGCCAACATCATGGTGTCGGCCTGTGCCGGAGGATCAACCGCAATTACTTCGACGGCCTGAACACCGCGATCCGTGCGGTGAGTCATGATGTCAATGCCGGCACCGTCGGCAACCGAGCTTTGGCCGAAGTTTCGCAGCACGTTCACGTGCAACAAAATATCCGGACCGCCATCGTCAGATACAACAAATCCGTACCCCTTTGCGGGATCGAACCATTTAACGTGTCCATGGACGCGATACATGTTGTTCAGATCTTCTGGCACAGTTTTCCCATCGCGAATTTTTGCACTTCGTTAAGGGTTTGTTGTTTATGGGAATGGCAGGCAAATTCAAGCTGAAAAAACCGTTTGATTTCTGTCTGTTGCATTTCGCGACACGTGAAAGTCATGGATTTAACCTCTGCACCTGCCATGCCGAACCCGGCTCCTTTCTTTCCCATCTGAACCGATCATGAAGACGGAACGCTCCATCGGCCCAGAATTCGATTTCCGTTGGGACCAATCGGTACCCCCCCCAAAATGGAGGACGGGGCGGGTTCGGTCCAAGTTTTGCCGTCACTTTTGCAACCTCTGCCATCAAAGCGGCGCGGCTGCTCAGGGGCTGCGACTGACGAGACGCCCAAGCCCCTAATCGGCTTTTTAGCGATCGTGACGCATAATACTCGTCGGCTTGAGGCCCGCTTTCACGCTCTACTATACCACGAACACGAAGCTGGCGCCGCAAAGATTTCCAATGCATGACAAATGCAGCCTTCCCGGCAGAATCTAGTTCGGTTGCCTTGGTGCTTTCGTAGTTGGTGTAAAAAACGAACGCTTCCGGTTCGATTTCTTTCAGCAAAACCATGCGGGAATTGGGCATGCCTTCAGAATCTACGGTCGCCAACGCGATTGCGTTGGGATCGTTCGATTCAGTCTCTTCGGCCTCGGCCAACCATCGGGCCGCTATTTCAAACGGATCGGTGCCGGCAAAAATGCCATCGCGCTCGCTCATTTCCATCCCCTGGAACGTATTGCTAAGGACCCTAAGGCGAGAACTCGCTACGGGCAAGAGCACGCGGCCTTGATGCAGCGCTACCAATGGCATAAACCAACTCAACATAACGCGAAGACAGGCGGAGAACCGAACATGGCAAATCAGTTGATGGCCGGCAAGCGCGGCCTCATCATGGGACTGGCCAATGATAAATCAATCGCATGGGGTATTGCCCGCGCCTTGTCCGATGCTGGGGCTGAAATGGCCTTTTCTTACCAAGGCGACGCACTCAAGAAACGAGTCGACCCACTAGCAGCGCAATTGGGCAGCGAAATCGTCCTGCCCTGCGATGTCAGCGACGAAGAGTCTGTAAATGCGCTGTTCACCTCTCTTGAGGAAAAGTGGGGCAAGCTGGATTTCGTTGTTCATGCGATCGGGTTTTCCGACAAGAACGAACTTCGCGGTCGCTATGTCGACACCAGCCGCGCCAACTTTAATCTGACTATGGATGTGTCGGTCTATTCCTTCACTGCGGTGATGCAGCGGGCGGAAAAGATGATGTCTGAAGGCGGCAGCGCAATAACCCTGACCTATTATGGCGCAGAACAAGTCATGCCACATTATAATGTCATGGGAGTTGCCAAGGCGGCGCTTGAGGCGTCGGTGAAATACCTGGCCGAAGATCTGGGCAAAGATGGTATCCGCGTGAACTCGATTTCTGCCGGTCCGATCAAAACTCTGGCCGCCAGCGGCATCGGCGATTTTCGGTATATTATGAAGTGGAACGAATACAACTCACCCCTGCGCCGCAACGTGACCATAGATGATGTGGGCAAGTCTGCGCTCTACCTGCTGTCTGACCTCAGCAGCGGCGTGACTGGTGAGAACCTGCACGTGGATTCGGGTTATCACATCGTCGGCATGAAAGCTGTTGACGCGCCGGACGTTGAAAAGGGCTAAGACCATGAGCGCCAAGGACCGCCTGCCCCATGAAAAAGGCTTTCATATCAGTTGGGATCAAATTCACCGCGATTCTCGAGCTTTGGCCTGGCGCCTTGACGGGCAAGGCCCCAATAGTGGTGCCTGGCGCGCCGTAGTTGCGATCACCCGTGGTGGCATGGCCCCGGCCATGATCGTTAGTCGCGAGCTGGACATTCGTACCGTCGATACGATCAGTGTTCGGTCTTATCACCATCAGGATCAAGGTCAGGCCGAAGTTCTCAAGGCGCCCGATGCGGATCTGATGGGCGATGGCGAAGGCATCCTGATCATTGACGATCTTGTCGACAGCGGCAAAACACTGGAACTGGTGCGGGACATGTACCCCAAAGCCCATTTCGCCACGGTTTATGCCAAACCCAAAGGCCGCCCGATGGTCGACTCGTTCATCACCGAGGTCAGCCAGGATACATGGATCTTTTTCCCGTGGGATATGGCCCTTCAGTATGTTCAGCCTTATCGCGGAACGGACTGACCGTTTCCAACAAGAAAAAAGCGTGCAGCAGGCCCGCGCTGAAATGCTCAGGGATGCCGCATGACACAAACCCGCACAGCCGCCACTTTTGCCCCCCCGGTTATGGAGGCGCGGCGTTGGTTGGGCGGGGTTACCTTCCCTGCTGACCGCCCCTTGATCAACGTGAGCCAGGCCGCACCTGTTGATCCTCCACCTTTGGCAATGCGTCAGGCTATCGCTGAGTTTGCCGTCAATGAAGACAGCGCGCATCTCTATGGTCCGGTGTTGGGGAATGACGCGCTGCGGGCAGAGCTGTCAGCGCAGATTGGCGCGCACTATGACGCGAACATCGCACCGGAACGGGTTGCAATAACATCAGGATGCAATCAGGCTTTCTCGGCTGTGATTTCTGCAATCACGGATCAAGGGGATGAGATTATCCTGCCAACCCCCTGGTATTTCAATCATAAAATGTGGCTGGACATGACGGGCGTCACAGCCGTCGACCTGCCAACGGGCGATGATTTGCTACCAGACCCGGACAAGGCACGTGCCCTGATCACGGACAGAACACGGGCTATTGCGTTGGTGACCCCCAACAATCCAGGTGGTGTTGAGTATCCAAGCGATCTGGTCCGTGCTTTTTTCGACCTGGCGCGCGAGGCTGGGATTCGGCTTTTAGTGGACGAGACCTACCGTGATTTCGACAGCCGGAATGGTCCGCCTCATGACCTGTTCCATAACCCTGATTGGGACGAAACACTTGTTCATCTCTACTCTTTCTCAAAAGCCTACCGATTGACGGGGCACCGTGTTGGGGCCATCGCCACCAGCATGGAATTGTTGTCCGAAGTCGAGAAGTTCCTGGATACGGTGGCCATCTGCCCCGGTCAGATCGGCCAGTTCGCTGCCCTTTGGGGAATGCAAAGCCTGTCCCAGTGGCTGGCGGGTGAGCGGGATGAAATTCTCGACCGCCGTGCAGCAATCTCGGACGGCATGCCAAAACTGACCGCCCAAGGGTGGCGATTGCTGGGGCTTGGGGCCTATTTCGCCTACCTAGAACACCCGTTTGACATGCCATCAGACGAATTGGCCCGACGATTGGTATCTGATGCAGGGATTCTACTGTTGCCCGGCACCATGTTCATGCCTGATCACGATCCAGCTGGAAAACGTCAGGTGCGCATCGCATTTGCCAATCTCGATCGGGAGGGAATTGGCCTGTTGTTCGACCGTTTGCAGCGACTGTCCTTCTAAGCTTGCCCCCCGGCCACACGCATCGTATTCAGGGCCGCAACCAACGGGGCAGATACCTGCCGATGTAAGTAAGAAGAGGGCGCTATGGCCGCAGGCACAAAAAGTCTTTCGAAAACCTTTGTCTGGATTCTGATGGGCCTTTTGATGCTGGGTCTCGCCGGTTTCGGTGCCGTGAACCTCAGCGGTACGGTCCGCACTGTGGCGCAGGTTGGCAATGAAAGCGTCTCGGTCGACACCTATGTGCGGGAGCTGCAGCGTGAAATTCGCGCAATCGAAGCGCAGACAGGTCAACCACTACAGATGTCGCAGGCCCGCGAGCTTGGGCTGGAACAGCTCGCACTTTCGCGGTTAACGGCGCTGGCTGCATTGGACAACGAAGTTGCCCTTCTTGGAATCTCGATCGGTGATGAGAACCTGCAGGAAGACATTGTTTCGATCCCGGCCTTTCAGGGCGTGAACGGAACCTTTGATCGCGAAGCTTATCGTTTCCAACTGGAACAAGTCGGCATGACCGACTCTGAATTCGAATCCGATCTGCGCAAAGAATCGTCAAGAACGCTTGTGCAAGGCGCGGTGATCAGCGGCGTGAAGATGCCGGAAACGATGACGTCCATACTGACCGACTACATTGGCGCGCGGCGCAGCTTCACTGTCGCAACTGTCGGGGGTGATGCGCTGTCAGAGCCAGTTGCGGAACCAACGGATGCTCAGGTCCAAACTTTTTACGACGAGAACACCGATCAGTTCACCCTACCCCGTACCAAGCGCCTGACTTATGCGATTCTGTCACCAGAAATGCTGTTGGACACGGTTGAGGTCGACGAGGACTCCCTGCGTCGTTTGTATGACCAGAGATCCGCAGAATTCCAGCAGCCCGAGCGTCGTCTGGTCGAGCGTCTGAACTTTCCAAACGAAGACGCCGCAAATGATGCCAAAGCGCAATTGGAGGTGGGCGGAACCACATTCGAAAGACTTGTTCAGGATCGTGAGCTTGAGCTGAGCGATATCGACCTTGGCGACGTCACCCGTGACGATCTGGGCGACGCCGCCGACGCTGTGTTTGCTGCCGAAATTGATGCGGTTGTGGGCCCGCTGCCATCCGTATTTGGCCCTGCCCTGTTCCGGATCAACGGAACTCTGGCAGCAAACAACGTACCCTTTGAAGAAGCCGAACCCGCTCTGCGCGAGGAATTGGCCTCGGATCGGGCCCGTCGTCTGATCGAGGCGCAGTCCGAAGACATCAACGACATGTTGGCTGGGGGTGCGACGCTTGAAGAACTGGCTGGCGAGACCGAAATGGAGTTGGGCCAAATCGACTGGACCCGCGACAGCGCCGAGCGTGTCGCAGCCTATGATGGTTTCAGAACCGCAGCCGAAGCCGTCCGCGAGGGCGACTTCCCTGAGGTTGCTTTTTTAGAAGACGGATCGATTTTTGCCCTGCGCCTGAACGAAGAATTGCCGCAGCGCCCCGAACCGTTTGAAAGCGCCCGCGACCGCGTTGCCGAAGCCTGGCGTCAGGCCGAGACGAACAAAGCACTGCAAGCGCTGGCCAACACCGCTGTGACACAACTGGCCACAGATGGGGATTTTGCCGCGACTGGGCTGCCTTTCCGTGTTGAAAACGGCCTGACCCGTACCGCGTTTCTGGAAGACGTTCCGGCCAGTTTCATGGCTGACGTCTTTGCCATGGATCCCGGTGAACTGCGCGTCATTGGCGGCAGCGGCACTGCATTGATCGTGCGTTTGGACGAAGTTCTGCCGCCAGCGGAAACAGATGAATTGCGTCAGGTGCAACAGGCTTTGGCTGCTCAGATGGATCAGGCGTTGGCCCAGAACATTTTTGATGCCTATGTGCGCGACGCGCAGACCCGGGCCCGCCCGGTTATCGACCAGCAGGCGCTGAACGCTGTGCAGTCGAGCTATTAAACGAGACCGAGATGGCCCTGACACCCGATTTCGACACGTTCGCGCGCGCCTATGAAGCGGGCGAAAACCAGGTCGTTTACACGCGCCTTGCGGCGGATCTTGATACACCGGTTTCGCTGATGCTCAAGCTGACGGGCGCGCAGAAAGACGCCTTCATGCTGGAATCCGTCACCGGAGGAGAGGTGCGCGGGCGCTATTCGATTATCGGCATGAAGCCCGACCTGATCTGGAGATGCGATGGAGAGACTTCGTCACTGAACCGCTCGGCCCGATTCGATGCCGAGGCGTTTTCGCCGCAAGACGGCAACCCAATGGACAATTTGCGGGCATTGTTGGCCGAAAGCCGCATTGCCCTGCCCGATGATCTGCCTCAGGCAGCGGCAGGCCTGTTTGGCTATCTGGGCTATGACATGGTGCGGTTGGTGGAATATCTGCCGGATGTGAACCCGGACCCGCTGGGCTTGCCCGATGCGATCATGATGCGCCCGTCGGTCATTGCAGTTCTGGATGGCGTGAAAGGCGAAGTGACTGTTGTCTCTCCGGCGTGGGCCAGTGACGGGCAATCGGCCAAGGCCGCCTACGCCCAGGCTGCTGAACGCGTGATGGATGCGGTACGTGACCTGGAACGCGCAATGCCCGCCGAAACCCGTGATCTGGGCGACGCGTCCGAGGTGGCGCCTCCGGTGTCGAACTTCACCAAGTCCGGCTATATGGATGCGGTTGAGAAGGCCAAGGAATACATCCGCGCAGGCGACATCTTTCAAGTTGTCCCGGCGCAACGCTGGACCCAGGATTTTCCACAACCGCCTTTTGCGCTTTATCGATCATTGCGACGCACCAACCCATCGCCGTTCATGTTCTATTTCAACTTCGGCGGCTTTCAGGTCGTGGGTGCAAGCCCCGAAATTCTGGTGCGCGTCTTTGGCGACGAAGTCACGATCCGTCCGATCGCAGGAACACGCCCACGCGGTGCAACGCCCGAAGAAGACAAGGCGAACGAGCTTGATCTGCTGGCCGACAAAAAAGAACTGGCAGAGCATCTGATGTTGCTGGATCTGGGCCGCAACGACACCGGCCGCGTTGCCAAGATCGGTACAGTGCGCCCGACTGAAGAATTTATCATCGAGCGCTACAGCCACGTTATGCATATCGTTTCGAACGTTGTCGGCGAACTGGCCGAAGACAAAGACGCGCTGGACGCTTTCTTTGCCGGGATGCCTGCTGGCACCGTTTCAGGTGCGCCTAAGGTGCGGGCGATGGAGATCATCGACGAGCTTGAACCCGAAAAACGCGGCGTCTATGGCGGCGGTGTGGGGTATTTCAGTGCCGGTGGTGACATGGACATGTGTATCGCCCTGCGGACGGCCATTGTGAAGGATCACAAGCTGTACATTCAAGCCGGTGGCGGTGTCGTCTATGACAGTGACCCCGAGGCAGAGTATATGGAGACCGTGCATAAATCCAACGCCATCCGCCGCGCAGCATCGGATGCGGCACGGTTTACTGGGTCAGGAAACAGCTAACAAAGGGCGGTAGATCCTCAGATCACCGCCCCTTCATTCAAAACGTGCAAGTTCTACTGAACTTCACGCATCATGACGGCCGAAATCGGCGCCATGGCGACACGGTTTCCGCGATCTTCAAGACCCCATAGCAGCAAAGCCGAGATCGTTTCTGGGCGCACACGTCCCAACATGACAACTGTCCCTTCCTGACCAGCACGGAATGCCGCCTGATCTAGGAACCGGCGCATGATCTTGGGATCCTGCCGAGCCCCGTCTATATCGCGAAACACCACGCCTGACGGGATGCCATTGCGCGCGGCCAGCTTTTGGACGGTGTTCAAACCATTGTCTTGTGTGATCAGACCGCGACCCGTTCCCCCCGCAATGGCCGCAACCTGATCGGCCAGCTTTCGGTTGCCCTGAATGCCGGTCCCAACGCCTTCAAGAATCCCAACAGTCTCGGGCAGCGTATCAAGCCAGACGGCCATCGAGACTTCGGCATCTTGCGCACTCGCCGCTTCGGGCATGTCCGCCAGCGCCAGTACTTCGAACCCGGCGGCACGGTGGCGTGCCATCTTTTCTGCCGCATTCGGGTCCGAGGGGCTGATAGCAAAGCTGATCGGATAAGGAAAATCCTGCAGCGCTTCGGCCCCAAAGGCGCCTTCATCATCAATCAAAATGATCGACATCAACGGTTTGGAGTCTGGGTTTTCAAACGGGATTGCATAGGCGTCGATCGGCGGGCCCGGTGCTACTTCACTTTCAGCGCTCGCTTCTTCCGCGGGGGCAGTGTCCCGCTCGGTCAGAGGGACTACTCGCTTGCCCAATATTGAGCTGTCTTCAACTGGTTGCTCGCCCCCGATCTGCGGCAATGCGGCGATCCGGGGCAGTTCGCGCGGCATCGTATCCTCGTCACCTTCAACCGCAATTGGGCTGTTTTCGAAAGGGTTTTCTTCCTCAGCCTCGGCGCCAACAGATGGCGTTTCAGGCGTGGGTTCCGGCTGAAGCACGGCAACTTCTTCACCCTCTGGCTCGACAAGGGGTGCAGGCGTGTCGTCGATCACCAAGGGTTGCTCGTCCTCCGGAGGAAGGGCCGGAGCGGTACTCGGCGTCGGCGGCGCCGCCGGAGTGTCTGTCACAACAGAAACCTCGGTCGAAGCCGACGGTTCAGGCTGCTCCAATCCCTGTGTTGCTCCACCAATTGAAGGCTGTGTATCAGGTGCTTCCTCAAGTCCCGTCAGATCAGCCAGATCATCAGACCCATCCCCGGCGGCTTTTGGCGCACGCGGGGCCAGTTCGACCAGATCCGCGTCGGCCCCAGCCTCGACAGCTTCGACCGAAGCCTCGGGTGTCTCGACTTCGGTTGCGTCGGGTGCCTGCGATGCCACAACCGGTTTGTTGGCCAACGGCGTGTTCAGTGACAAAACCGCGCCAATGATCAAAACAACGACCGTCCCGACGATCATTCCTCCGAAAAATCCGCCCATTACTGCTGCCTCTCGCCTCTATCCTGCCCGCTCACCGTTGCGCCATCTGTTGCGACGCTCGACCTGTTGTCGCGCCCGGAACGGGATGTCCCCTTGACGCTGCCGCACAAGCCTGAGCATGTATGTCCCGACATTATACCGTGGCCAGGGGCTGCATCGCCAGCCTGAAATGCCCAAGCCGAGATAAGTGCCCACATGCTGCTGCTGATCGACAACTACGACTCGTTTACCTACAATTTGGTACATTATTTGGGCGAACTTGGCGCCGAAATGGTTATTCGCCGCAATGACGCGCTTGATGTGCAGGAAGCAATGGCCATGAATCCGGCTGGCATTTTACTCAGCCCCGGGCCTTGCGACCCCGATCAAGCCGGGATTTGCCTTGCACTGACGCAAGCTGCTGCCGAAACGAAAACCCCGCTTTTGGGTGTCTGTCTTGGGCATCAGACCATCGGGCAGGTCTTTGGCGGCAAGGTTGTGCGATGCCACGAAATCGTTCACGGCAAGATGGGCATGATGCATCACAAAGGCAAAGGCGTTTTTGCCGGCCTTCCATCACCGTTCGAGGCGACACGCTACCATTCCCTGATCGTCGACCGAGACACCCTGCCCGATTGCCTGGAAATCACGGCTGAACTGGAAGACGGCACGATCATGGGGCTGCAACATAAACAGCTGCCGATGCACGGTGTCCAATTCCACCCGGAATCCATCGCATCCGAGCACGGCCATGCCTTGCTCAAGAACTTCCTGCAAGAATTGAAAGTCCCGGCATGAGCGACGCGTTAAAGCCACTGATCGGAGCAGCCGCCGATCGTCCCCTGAGCCGTGCCGAAGCTGAACAGGCCTTTGGGATTCTATTTGATGGTCAAGCAACGCCCAGCCAGATTGGCGGGCTGTTGATGGCAATGCGGACACGGGGCGAAACGGTCGAAGAATATGCGGCTGCCGCTGCAGTCATGCGTGCCAAGTGTAACGCCGTAACAGCGCCGGCTGGTGCAATGGATATTGTTGGGACCGGTGGAGATGGCAAAGGCACTCTGAACATCTCAACCGCGACGGCCTTTGTGGTTGCTGGCGCTGGGGTCACTGTGGCGAAGCACGGCAATAGAAATCTCAGTTCCAAATCAGGCGCTGCAGACGCGTTGGGTCAGATGGGTATCAACGTTATGGTCGGCCCGCAAACCGTTGAAAACGCGCTAGAAGAGGTCGGAATTGGCTTCATGATGGCGCCGATGCATCATCCAGCCATTGCCCATGTCATGCCCTCGCGGCAAGAACTTGGCACGCGCACGATTTTCAACATCCTTGGGCCACTGACCAACCCCGCAGGCGTAAAGCGCCAGCTGACCGGCGCCTTTAGCCGGGACCTGATCCGTCCAATGGCAGAAACGCTGGGCCTTTTGGGATCTGAGCATGCCTGGCTAGTGCATGGATCCGACGGAACAGACGAATTGACCATCACTGGCATCAGCTGGGTGGCGGCTTTGGAAGATGGAACCGTCAAAGAGGTTGAATTGCATCCTGAAGATGCTGGCCTTCCGGTACACCCTTTCGAGGACATTCTTGGCGGATCTCCGGAAGAGAACGCCGATGCCTTCCGCGCATTGTTGGACGGTACCCCTTCGGCCTATCGTGACGCTGTTTTGCTAAACGCAGCTGCAGCACTGGTTGTGGCTGACGCTGTAAGCGACCTGCGGGAAGGCGTCGAAGTGGCCGCTGCGAGCATCGACAGCGGAAGAGCCAAAGACAAAATCACCGCCTTGGCCCGCATGACACAGGAAGCCGCATGACCGAAACTGTACTGGACAAAATCAAAGCGTACAAACTGGAAGAAGTAGCTGCGGATAAGGCAAGCAAATCCCTAGAACAACTTGAAAGCGAAGCAAAAAACGCACCCGAAGTGCGCGGTTTTGCGGAAGCTTTACAAACCGCCTCCCGCCAAGGCTATGGACTGATCGCCGAGGTCAAAAAGGCCAGCCCATCCAAAGGGTTGATCCGCCCTGACTTTGATCCTCCGGCTTTGGCCAAAGCCTA
This sequence comes from uncultured Ruegeria sp., assembly GCF_947489545.1. Lineage (NCBI taxonomy): Bacteria > Pseudomonadati > Pseudomonadota > Alphaproteobacteria > Rhodobacterales > Roseobacteraceae > Ruegeria > uncultured Ruegeria sp. The sequence goes on from NZ_CANLDZ010000005.1 coordinate 265,954, forward strand.
TGAAGATGGTGGTGCGTCTTGCCTGTCTGTGCTGACCGACACGCCTAGTTTCCAAGGCGCCAAGGATTATCTGACTCAAGCGCGTGCGGCGACGTCCTTGCCTGCGTTGCGCAAGGATTTCATGTACGACCCCTATCAGGTCGTCGAAGCCCGCGCTTTGGAGGCGGATTGTATCCTGATCATCATGGCCTCGCTTGAAGATGAACAAGCCGCCGAGTTGGAACAGACCGCGTTCGACTGGGAAATGGACGTTCTGATCGAGGTCCATGATGAAGCGGAATTGGAACGCGCTGCAAATCTGAAAAGTCCCCTGATTGGAATAAATAACCGCAATCTCAAGACCTTCGAAACCAGCCTTGATACAACACGGCGGTTGTCGAAACTGGTGCCGGCAGACCGGACAATTGTCTGCGAAAGCGGGTTGAACACACCCGAGGATCTATCCGATATCGCCCGTTACGGTGGGCGGTGCTTCCTTATCGGAGAGAGCCTGATGCGGCAGGACGATGTGGCGACGGCCACACGTCATTTGTTGGCTAACCCGCTGATCCCCGGAGTGATGTGATGCCACTTACCCATTTCGACGCGCAAGGTCAGGCGCATATGGTGGATGTCTCGGACAAAGCCGTCACAGATCGGGTCGCAATCGCTGCCGGGTACATCAAGATGGCCACGGAAACTTTTGATATCATTTCAGGAGGTCGCGCCAAGAAGGGCGATGTTCTAGGAATCGCACGTCTGGCCGGGATCATGGGGGCCAAAAAAACGCCCGATCTGATCCCGCTTTGCCATCCCTTGCCCATCACCAAAGTCGCCGTGGAACTGACATTGGATCCAGACCTTCCCGGTGTGCAGATCGAAGCCACCGTCAAGACCTCCGGGCAAACTGGTGTCGAAATGGAAGCCCTGACCGCTGTGTCGACCGCGGCTCTGACCGTTTATGATATGACGAAGGCTGTCGACAAGGCGATGGAGATCGGCGGTATTCGCGTACTCCTGAAAGATGGTGGGAAGTCAGGGCGTTACGAGGCAAAATGATTACCGTCGAAGACGCCCGCGTGCTGCTGTTTGATCTGGTCGCGCCCCTACCTGTGGAACAGGTTCCTCTGGCTCAATCTGCGGGGCGCGTTCTGGCACAGGACGTAGCTGCGACCCGGGATCAGCCACCATTTGCAGCCTCGTCCATGGATGGCTACGCGGTTCAGGCAACCGAAGTTGAACGGCACGCCATGTTCAAAGTCATTGGCGAAGCGGCCGCAGGGCAACGATTTGAAGGTGCGGTTGGGCCCGGTCAGGCCGTGCGCATATTTACTGGCGCGCCGGTTCCCGAAGGCGCAGATTTCGTTATTATTCAAGAAGATGTGGACCGGCGCGGTGACTTGATTACCGTCAGCGACACGCCCGGGTCAAAGACCAATATTCGTCTGGCAGGTGTAGATTTCACCAAAGGGGCTACCGTCACGGCCCCGCGTTTGCTCCGCGCAGAAGATGTCGCGTTGATGGCAGCGATGAACATCCCCAAGGTTCCTGTCGCGCAAAAGCCTGAAATTGCCCTGATCTCAACCGGAAATGAACTTGTCATGCCGGGTGAAACGCCCGGCCCCGATCAGATCATCGCGTCGAATACATTTGGCCTCAAGGCGATGCTTGAAGGGCTTGGCGCCCATGTTCGGGTCTTACCCATAGCGCAGGACACGGTGTCTTCGCTTGAGATTGCCTTTGATATGGCAAAGGGCGCGGATCTGGTCGTCACGATCGGCGGCGCTTCTGTCGGAGACTACGATCTGGTGTCCGACGTCTCTCAATCCCTGGGGATGGAGCGATCATTCTACAAAATCCGAATGCGCCCTGGCAAACCTTTGATGGCCGGGCGTATGGGGGATGCAGCAATGGTTGGCTTGCCCGGAAACCCTGTCAGCGCCATGGTATGCGGCTATTTGTTCCTGGCCCCGATGGTGCGGCGCATGCTGGGCCTTGAACAGACCGTCCCCCCGTTTCAGCATACAACCCTGTTGGAGCGCCTCGACGCCAATGGTCCGCGAGAGCATTACATGAGGGCGATTGTGGATCAAAACGGCATTCGCGCCTGCGCAGATCAGGACAGTTCCCTGCTGAGTGTTTTGGCGCAGGCCAACGCTCTTTTGGTTCGCCCCCCGCAGGATCCGGCACTGCAAATTGGCGATACGGTGCGATATCTGCCAATCTAGTATTGCCGCAATCCGGTTGACACAAAACGTGAACATGCGTAGAACAAAAGAAAACGCATGAGCGACGAGGTGTGAGCGATGCTGACCAAGAAGCAATTGGATTTGTTGGAGTTCATCCACAGACGCGTGCAGGCGGACGGTGTTCCGCCCAGTTTTGACGAAATGAAAGCCGCTCTGGACTTGCGATCGAAATCCGGCATCCACCGATTGATCACAGCGCTGGAAGAACGCGGCTTTATCCGGCGCCTTGCCCACCGCGCGCGGGCCATCGAGATTGTGAAGCTGCCCGAAAGCCTCGGCGGCGAACCCACAGTCGGGTTTAACCCGCGCGTGATTGAAGGTGACAAGCCGTCCAGCCCACGTCCGGCCAATTTCGAGCCCGTCTCGGTTGATGCGCTGGAATTGCCCGTCATGGGCCGGATCGCCGCCGGTGTTCCCATTGAGGCGATAAGCCATGTGTCGCACAAGGTTGCCGTTCCCGGGCCAATGGTTTCGGGCCAGGGTCACCACTATGCGCTAGAGGTTCGCGGCGACTCGATGATCGACGCCGGGATCAATGACGGAGATGTGGTTGTCATCCGAGAATCTGCGGTTGCGGATAACGGCGATATCGTCGTGGCTTTGGTCGAAGATCAGGAAGCCACGCTGAAACGCTTTTTCCGCCGCGGTCAGGCTATCGCACTGGAAGCTGCGAACCCGGCCTATGAGACCCGTGTTCTTCCCGAAGACAAGGTGAAGGTTCAGGGGCGTTTGGTCGGTCTGATCCGGACATATTGATCCTTTTGCGACAGACGGTTCCCGGGACTTTTTGGGGACCACAACCGATGACCTGTCTCAGCAGCACTGGTGGTCAGTTTCCCATCCGAGAATGACAGGCTACCAGTTCTGAGCAATCGGTCCGGATCATAAAGGCCGCAGTTCCCATTAAGATCAAGCGCGACTGCTGAGATGATGATCTGGTTGTCGTGGCATTCATCAAAGCCCTGAGCAGCCCGTTTGCCGGTTAGGTGAACGACCTCTTTGTCGTGCAATGTGAAACGTCGGATTTTGCCTGCTTCTTCGGGCCACCTCAGCGCCGCCTGGATCTGGTCCACCCCGTCGCCATCGTTTTCCAACCAGACCCCTGCCACAAAACCGCTGCCTTGTTCATTGCTCAAGGCCCGGCCGTGTTCTGTCATTACCCCCACCAGACCTCCGGATTCAGCAATCAGAATGCCTGGCCGGTGCCCTGGGTTCCATAACAGAAAGGCGATCGCTATTGGCGCAATGCCGCCCCATCTTGCCCGTCCTTGCCACAAGGCCAGCCACAACGCTCCCAATGCGATGAGAGGCAGTACAAACGCTGGCGGGCTAACAACATGTCCTTGCGCGCCATCCAATTCCGAAACCCACTCGGAAACGCTGAGAATCCAATGCAAGCCGATACCCATGACGTTCAATGCGACCGCTTCCAAATCAATGGGTGCCAGCAACGCGGCAATAACCGCCGACGGAACTACGATCACGCCCATTACGGGAACCGACAAAAGGTTCGCCGGTAGCCCATAGTGGGACATCGTATTGAAATGTGCGGCACCGATCGGGGCTGTGGCCAGGCCTGCAATGGCCGAGGACAACAGTACCCCGATCACCGGTTTCAGCCAGTTTGGAATGGATACAGACCTAAAGTCGCGCAGCGCACCAAACACGGCCACTAATGCAGTGGTGGCCGCGAAAGACATCTGGAATCCGGGGCTGAGCAAAGACTCGGGGCGCAGAACCAACACGATCAGGGCGGCGACAGCCACTCCGCGCAGTGAAATGGCGCGCCGGTCGATCAACACCGCACCGAACATGACGCTGACCATGACAAAGGCACGCTCTGTCGCAACGTTGCCGCCTGACAACATCAGATAGATGACCGCCGCAACCATCGCACAAGCTGCTGCCACTTTGCGAACCGACATCCGCAAGGCAAGCGATGGGACAGCCGACAGGCCGATTCGGCAGGACACAAAGACAAACCCAGTCAGCAACCCCATATGCAGACCAGAAATCGCCAACAAATGCGCAAGGTTCGATGCCCTTAAACCATCCAGCGTCGCCTGCCCCATGCCGCTGCGATCGCCTGTGGTGACGGCCGCTGCTAAGCCCCCGACTTCACCCGGAAGAACCGTGCGAACGCGCTGAGAAATCGCCATGCGCCAGGCGGTGATCTGAACTCCACCAACCCCGTCGGCAGCAGGCGCAATTGTCACGATCGGTACACGCGTATACCCAACCGCACCAAGGCGTTGAAACCACGCGTGACGCCGAAAGTCGAAACCGCCGGGCTCAACCGGGCCCTGCGGGGGCGACAAGTGTGCCGTTGTCATAATCCGTTGCCCGGGCGCGATCGGGACCGCGTCACCGTGGACGGAAATTCGGATGCGCTGCGGACGGCGGCCCGCTGGTACGTCCCCTACGCGCACCTGGTCCAGCGTCAGACGCAGCGCATCCGAGGCAGAACGGTCCATGGCAATGACCCGCCCCTCGACCGGGCCATAGTACCGCCACGACAGAACCGGTTCTGCCACCATGTGGGCGCGCGCGCCCGCCAGTATAAAACCAGCGGCGACCAGCGCCCCCCCGATTGCTAACGGGCCCCAACCGGGCAACGGCGCACGGCTTAGGCCAAGCAGAGCCAAAACCGCGCCGCCCAGACCGACATAGATCGGCCACTCAGGCTCGAACCGTAATCCGAAGTAGAGGCCGATACCGATGGCCAGGCATACCGGAGACCAGGGAAACAAATACCCGGTCTGGTTCAGCAGCGCAGCCTCAGCCCGTGCAAGAACACGCATGGTTGCCCCCGTCCTTCGGGCTCGTTAGACAGTCGCCAAACTATGCCCTTCGCGGTTACCAAAAGGTTAATCAACAAAATGTCCGATCAGGTCGTCACCCGTTTTGCCCCCTCGCCCACCGGATTTTTGCACATCGGTGGCGCGCGCACGGCGCTGTTCAATTGGCTTTATGCGCGCGGCCGCGGCGGTCAATTCCTGCTGCGGATTGAGGACACTGACCGCGAGCGTTCGACCCCCGAAGCCACGGCGGCCATTCTGCAAGGTATGGCGTGGCTCGGGTTGGATCACGATGGCGATGTTATCTCTCAATTCGATGGCGCATCCCGCCATGCCGAAGTCGCGCATCAACTGCTGGCCGCAGGCAAAGCGTATAAGTGTTTCTCGACCCAGGAAGAGATTGCCGTATTCCGTGAACAGGCCCGGGCCGAGGGGAAGTCAACACTGTTCCGCAGCCCTTGGCGAGAGGCTGACCCGGCGACGCATCCGGATACGCCCTTTGCCATTCGCATCAAAGCACCTCAGGTCGGTGCGACGGTGATCAGGGATCAGGTTCAGGGCGATGTCACCATCGGAAATGATCAGTTGGACGACATGATCCTGCTGCGATCTGACGGCACGCCCGTTTACATGCTGGCTGTGGTCGTGGACGACCACGATATGGGTGTGACCCATGTGATCCGCGGTGACGATCACCTGAACAATGCCGCACGCCAGATGATGATCTACGAGGCCATGGGGTGGAATGTGCCGGTCTGGGCCCATATTCCGCTCATTCACGGCCCAGACGGCAAAAAGCTCAGCAAACGTCACGGCGCGCTAGGGGCGCAGGAATACCAGGCCATGGGCTACCCCGCTGCCGGTATGCGCAACTATCTAGCTCGTCTGGGCTGGAGCCATGGGGACGATGAATTTTTCACCGATGAACAGGCCAAAGACTGGTTCGATTTGAATGGAATCGGCAAGAGCCCTGCTCGTTTCGACCTGAAAAAGCTGGAAAACCTGTGTGGACAGCATATCGCATTGTCTGACGATGCTGCATTGCGGCATGAGATAGAAGATTACCTGGCCGCAGCCGACCTTCCTTCGCTCACGCAGACACAATCCGGTGATCTGGAACGTGCGATGTATTGCCTCAAAGATCGGGCCAGAACTTTCCCGGAACTCCTTGAAAAAGCGCATTTTGTACTGACCGAACGTCCTATCACTCCGGATGAAAAAGCGGCAAAGGCTCTGAATTCTGTATCCAATGGTATACTGGAAGAATTGACGCCGCATCTGCAAAATGCTAGCTGGAGCCGGAACGAGCTGGAGGAGGCTCTGAATTCCTTTGCCGAGGCAAGGGAGCTCAAGTTCGGTAAGCTGGCGGGCCCACTTCGGGCTGCATTGGCAGGCCGGGCGGTAACACCTTCGGTCTTTGACATGATGCTTGTGCTGGGACGAGATGAAACCCTGGCGCGACTTTCAGAAGCAGCGAAGTAACCCAAGCTTCATAATCGGGTAACGCTGCACTGCTAACACCCGGACTGCGCCCCTGCGCGCAGCCGTTGCCCGCAAGGTCAGACGGCGTCTTGACCTGCGCATGAATGAAGAAGGGACAACCATGACTGAAAGCAATAAAACAGCCACTTTGACCGTTCATGGTAAAGAGTATGAGTTGCCGGTTCATTCGCCGACCGCCGGGCCTGATGTTGTCGACATCCGCAAGCTGTACGGCCAGGCAGGGGTATTCACGTATGACCCCGGATTCACCTCGACCGCCAGCTGTGACAGCACCATAACCTATATTGACGGCGACAAAGGCGAGCTGCTGCACCGCGGCTACCCGATTGAACAGCTTGCTGCGAAATCCCATTTCCTCGAGGTTTGCTACCTGCTGCTATACGGAGAGCTGCCGGATGCAAAAGTGCTCGAGACGTTTGAAACCACCATTACGCGCCACACAATGCTGCACGAGCAGATGCAGTATTTCTATCGCGGGTTCCGTCGGGATGCGCATCCAATGGCGATCATGGTCGGTGTTGTTGGCGCGATGTCAGCTTTCTACCACGATTCAACCGATATCTCGGATCCGCATCAACGAGAGGTGGCATCGCATCGCCTGATCGCCAAGATGCCAACCATCGCGGCCTGGGCTTACAAGTACCACAACGGTCAGCCTTTCGTTTATCCGCGCAACGATCTTGATTATGCGTCAAACTTCCTGCGCATGTGCTTTAGCGTTCCCGCCGAAGAATATGAGGTCAACCCGATCCTGAGCCGTGCGATGGACCGGATTTTTACCCTGCATGCAGATCATGAACAGAACGCATCGACTTCGACTGTGCGCCTTGCTTCGTCATCTGGGGCAAATCCGTTTGCTTGTGTGGCTGCCGGGATCGCCTGTCTTTGGGGGCCGGCCCATGGTGGCGCCAATCAGGCGTGCCTGGAGATGCTGGAAGAAATCGGCAGCGTCGATCGCATTCCGGAATACATTGATCGTGCCAAAGACAAGAGTGATCCATTCCGCCTGATGGGCTTTGGCCACCGTGTCTATAAGAACTTCGACCCGCGCGCGACAGTGATGAAGCAATCGGCGGATGAGGTTCTGGATCTGCTGGGTATCGAGAACAACCCGAAACTGCAGGTCGCCAAAGCGCTCGAGAAACAAGCCCTGGAAGACCCTTACTTCGCGGAGAAGAAGCTGTTCCCGAATGTGGACTTCTATTCGGGCATCATCCTCGAAGCGATGGGTTTCCCAACCTCGATGTTTACACCGATCTTTGCGCTGTCGCGCACCGTCGGTTGGGTCAGCCAGTGGAAAGAGATGATTGCGGATCCACAAAACAAGATCGGCCGACCGCGCCAGCTGTACCTGGGCGAGACAAGCCGCGATTACGTCGACATCGAAAAGCGCTGATTAAAACGCACAGAACGAAAAAGCGCTCCGGTCTTCCGGGGCGTTTTCTATTCAAACAGGCTAAGTTGATCACCTGCCTGGGGTCGTTTCGAAAACAAATCACATCTTAGCGGCTCGGACTGCGTTGCCAGCCCCAAACGTTTGATTGCCAGCTTGAAACGCTTGCCGATTAGCTGGGCATACTCGCCCTCGCCCCGCATTCTGTGACCCCAACGCGGATCGTATTCGCGCCCGCCATGCATGTCGCGCAGATGGGTCATCACCTTGTCAGCCCGCGCTGGCTCATGCTCTGCCAACCAGTCCTGCCAAAGCTCGGACACTTCCCGCGGCAAGCGCAGCATGATCCAGCTGGCCACGTCCGCGCCTGCCTCTTTGCCCGCCTCTAACAAGTGCTCCAACTCATGATCCGTCAGGCCGGGCACCACCGGAGACGTCATGACGCGCACTGGCACACCCGTTTCAGTCAATCGTCTTATTATCTGCAAACGTCGCTGCGGTGATGGCGCGCGCGGTTCCATCCGCCGCGACAAACCGCTGTCGAGTGTAGTCAGCGATATGCCAACGCGCACTAGGCTTCGGTGCGCCATATCTGCCAGAATATCTAGATCTCTCTCAATCAACGCGCCCTTGGTCACAATCGCTATCGGGTGGTTGAACTCGCTTAGCACTTCCAGGCAGGCCCTAGTGATCAAACGCGTTTTTTCGACCGGTTGGTAGGGGTCTGTGTTGGTTCCCAACGCAATTGGTGCAACTCGATAACCCTTGGATGATAGTTCCTTTCGCAACACCTCGGACGCGTTGGGCCGGGCGATCAGGCGTGTTTCAAAGTCCAGCCCCGGCGACATCCCCAGATAGGCGTGGCTTGGACGGGCAAAACAATACACACAACCATGCTCGCACCCGCGATAGGGATTTATCGACCGATCGAATGGCAGATCTGGTGAGCGGTTGTAAGTGATCAGGCTGCGCGCCACTTCGTCCCGAACTTCTGTCCGTAGCGGTGGCAAGTCTTCTTCCACACACCACCCATCATCTGTTGCAACCGTTGTATAGCGTTCAAAACGGCCAACAGCATTAGATGCTGCACCGCGACCACGGATATTAGACAGATGACTCATTTTTGTTCGCCTTTTGTTCTTATTCAAGATAGGCGGCGGCGGCTTAATTCGCAAGGCAGTGCATTTGAAAAACGACGGCATCGGAACACGATGGAGGAAAATCCGGTGAAAGGTATCGTTCGTCATAACCTGAACCAAATGCAGGATGATCTTGCAGAAAATTCTGTCGAGTGGTCCAAGATTTTAACGTATAGGTCGGTCACGAAACCGCCGAGGTCGCAATCGTCACAGTCAGGCTGCGACGTTTTGGCCAAAACGGGACAAATGCCACCACGGGCTGCGCGCCCGAACAGCTCAGGGAATTCCCATGTCCGACGAAGAAGACATTGTCCTGTCCGAACTGAACGACGACGAACTTGTCGAACAGATGTTCGACGATCTTTATGATGGCCTGAAGGAAGAGATTGAGGAAGGCGTGAACATCCTGCTGGAACGCGGATGGACCCCATACGACATTCTGACCAAGGCGCTGGTTGGCGGCATGACGATTGTTGGCCACGACTTCCGTGACGGCATCTTGTTCGTGCCTGAGGTTCTGTTGGCCGCCAACGCCATGAAGGGCGGCATGACAATCCTGAAGCCGCTGCTGGCCGAAACCGGCGCACCGCGTGTGGGCAAGATGGTAATCGGCACCGTCAAAGGCGACATTCACGACATCGGCAAAAACCTTGTGTCGATGATGATGGAAGGAGCAGGCTTCGAAGTGGTTGATCTGGGCATCAACAATCCGGTCGAAAACTACCTGGAAGCGCTGGAGACCGAGCAGCCCGATATTCTGGGCATGTCTGCCCTGCTGACCACGACCATGCCTTACATGAAAGTCGTCATTGATACGCTGGTCGAACAAGGCGTGCGCGACGACTATATTGTTCTTGTCGGCGGCGCGCCGTTGAACGAGGAATTCGGCAAAGCCATAGGAGCTGATGCCTATTGCCGCGATGCTGCCGTGGCCGTGGAAACCGCAAAGGAATTCGTGTCTCGTAAGCACAATCAACTGGCTGGCTGACTACAAATCCAATAGTTCAATAAGGGCCGCCCGCTTTTGGGCGGCTTTTTTTGTTCAACTGTTTGCCTGACCGGAATTCTAAATTGAGATTTGGATCGACGTGTTCTAACTAGTGCCCAGTTAGAATATGTTACCAGAGTTCCGAGGTTCCAGTGCCCACTACGTTTACTGCCATTTCTCTTGGCAACATTGCCGATATCGACAGTTTCGAAGGCAACAATATCGCCGAAAACGCATCTGCGCTTGTGGGCCAGACTTTTGGCGCTTCGGGCAACGCCCTGCTCAATAACGCTGTAACCTGGTCCCCCGTTGGCAACCCCGGCTCGGTGTTCGAAATGAACAATACTGTCGGAAACGATCAGTTTTCAATCGACGGCGGACCGACACAGACCTTCGATGGCACGTCCATTTTCAATGCGACCATCACTTACATTGATGGGACCACAGCAAACATTACTGCCGTGGTCGCGCAGGACGTGAATGGCAATGCCTACCTGATGCCCGAGTTTACGGCAAACACGGACCAAGTTGCGCTTGAAGCAGGGGCCATCCGCTCCATCACCCTCAACAGCCTGAACGGGAACAATTTCTCGGGTCTAACGGCAAACCGGCAAAGCTGGGATTTGGTGACATGTTTCACATCCGGCACATTGATTAGAACGGACTGCGGCGAGAGAGCTGTGGAGCAACTGAGCGTTGGTGACGAAATTCAAACGCTAGACCACGGCCTGCAAACCCTGCGATGGATTGGTCAGCGCACGGTGCAAGCGCAGGGACCTTTTTCACCTGTGTTAATTCAAGCAGGCGCATTGGGCAATCAGCGGGACCTGTTGGTCTCGCAACAACACCGGATGCTCTTGGAAGATTGGCGTATCGAACTGCATACCGGCCACGCCGAAGTTCTGCTTCCGGCAAAACAACTGGTAAATGGCCGAGATATCAGGATTCTCCCCGGCGGGGCCGTCACATATTTCCACTTGATGTTTGATCAGCACGAACTGGTCTGGGCCGAAGGCTGCCTGAGTGAGAGCTTTCATCCCGGGATTCAGGGATGGAACAGCTTGGGTGACGCGGCACGTCAGGAAATTCTCTCGCTGTTCCCTGAGCTGGCAGCCGACGGCATCAGCGCATATGGGCCTACCGCACGCCCAATGCTGGCCTCGTATGAGGCACGGGCGTCGGCGGCCTGACATCAGATGTCGGTCCAAGGCTTGCCTTGACCTCGCTTTCGTTCTTTTCTGCTTACAGCCGACTAGGAACCTGAGCCATGCAGAAAGAAAACCTGCCGGATGACGCGGGACTGACAACTCAAGGCTATTCAAGCCAAGGCAACGGCAGCATCTTGTTGATTGCCTGCGGTGCGTTGGCGCGTGAGATTCTGGATATCAAAAAGCGCAACGGCTGGGATCATCTGGCTTTGACCTGCCTGCCCGCGATTCTGCACGTCCATCCCGAACGGATAACGCAGGCGGTCGAGGATTCGGTCCTCAAACACAAAGACCAATACGATCAGATCTTCGTCGTTTACGCCGATTGCGGCACGGGCGGTCTGTTGGAAAAAGCGTGTGACCGATTGGGTGTTGAAATGATCAAAGGGCCCCACTGCTATTCTTTTTTCGAAGGCAATCAAATCTTCGCAGAGCGCGGAGAGGATGAGACTACCGCCTTTTATCTAACGGATTTTCTTGCCCGTCAATTTGATGCCTTTGTCTGGAAACCCTTGGGGTTAGACCGGCACCCAGAGCTGCGAGACATGTATTTTGGCAACTACACCAAACTGGTTTATCAGGCACAAACCGATGATCCGAACTTGACAGAGCGTGCGCGCGCGTGTGCTGACAAGATGGGCTTGGCGTTCGAGCGACGTTTGACGGGCTACGGTGATCTGGAGACAACGATGTCAGATTGGGCCAATCGCCGGTCTAAAACATAAAATCACGCGTTTTCCTGAGCAACGTCCCGGATGCGTTCGATCATGGATCGCAGCCCATTTGACCGTTGTGCCGACAGGTGGTCGTTCAACCCCAAACGCGCGAGTTCACCGCCGGCATCAACTTTTGGAACCTCGGCAACGGGCAAACCATTATAGAGTGATCGCAGAACGGCTATCAGTCCGCGCACGATCAGGGCGTCGCTGTCTCCGTCAAACTTGAACACACCGCCTTCGATCATCGGATGCAACCACACCTGGCTTGCGCATCCGTTCACTTTCGTCGCCGGCACCTTGAACGCGTCGTTCAGCGGCTCCATCGCTTTGCCCTGCTCGATGACGTGGCGGTATCGGTCTTCCCAGTCCTCCAGAAACTCGAAATCCTCTACAATGTCTTCAAAGGCGGGCGTTGCCATGGTGCGACGATCCTTCCGTTGCGGTCACATTTGTCACCTATGCCGACGATAGGCGCCTGTCCAGCCCCCGGCGTGGCTTTTCAAGGCGCGGAAATTGCGCTAACCCATTGCTTGAATTGGTGCCAAAAGCTGTGGGTCTATGCAAAAAACTCTATCTGTTCTGTTCGTCGCCGTATTGACCTTGTCTGCCTGCAACAGCTGGCGCGACTCGCGGGTGAACCCTTCCAACTGGTTTGGGTCCAGTACGCCTGCCCCTGTTGAAACATCGCCGGATGACGCTGACGCACTGATCCCGCAGCAAAGCGGTAACAGGGGACTGTTTTCGCGCCCCGAAGAAGAAGACCGAAGCGTTGCAATCGCCAAGATAGATGAGCTTAGGATCGATGCAACACCCACGGGTGCGATCATTTACGCATCTGGCACTGCCTTGCGCCAAGGGGCTTTTGATGCCCGTCTGGTGCCCGTGACATCTGAAGAGAATGACAAAAACGGCGTTATGGAGTTCACCTTTCGGGTAACCTACCCGACTTACCAGACCCGGCAAGGTTCGGAACGGTCCCGGATGGTATCGGACGCCATCAACATTTCTAGCCAGGACTTGCAGGCCGTTCGTCTGGTTCGTGTGGTGGGTCAGCAGAACGCGTTGGAATCGCGGCGGCGCTAGGTTCCGCTATAGCGAAACAACCTGAACCGTTTGCCCTTTCGCTGCCAATGCGATTTTACCTTCGCACAGCTTAAGGGCATCTTCCCCGAATACTTCAAAACGCCAGCCAGACATGGCAGGAACTTCGCGTTCGCCTGCTGCGATCTGATCAAGCTCGGAACTGGTCGCGATCAGCTTGGCCGCCACACCCGAGCTTTCGGTTTTTGATTTCAGCAAAACCCGCAGCAGGTCAGACAGGGCTGGATTGACTTTCAGTTTGTCGCGGCTGTTGTCGATTTTAGGCAATTGTTCCGGCGGGCAGTTCACCCCGCGCTTTACCGCAGCAAGAATACCGTCCGCAATCGCGCCTTTGCGCGCTTCGCGCAGCAAAAGACGCGACGCCCCCAGATCAGCAGGAGATTTTGGTTTGGTCGACGCCAGTTCGATCAAAGCATCATCTTTAAACACCCGGTTGCGGGGCACGTTGTTTTGCTGCGCATGCGTTTCGCGGAATTGCGCCAGCTCGCGCACCACGGCCAGAAACTTGGCCGAATTCGTTCGCGTTTTGACACGCTTCCAAGCATCTACGGGCTGGATATCGTATGTCGCAGGCTGGGTCAGCGTGCGCAATTCTTCCGCCACCCAATGGCTGCGACTGGTTTTTTCAAGCTCGGCCGCAAGATGTTCATAGATTCGGCGCAGATGGGTAACATCTGCCAAGGCGTAGGTTTTCTGCGCTTCGGTCAAAGGGCGTCGTGACCAATCGGTGAACCGAGAGGTTTTGTCGACACCCTGCTTGCAGATCTTGCGCACCAGCGTTTCATACCCAACCTGCTCGCCAAATCCGCAGACCATGGCCGCCACCTGAGTGTCGAACAACGGTTTCGGAAACACGTCGGCCTCGACCCAGAAGATCTCCAGATCCTGCCGGGCGGCGTGGAACACTTTGACCACGTTTTCATCCCGAAACAGCGTATAAAGAGGGTTCAGCGACAAACCATCGGCCAAAGGGTCGACCAGAACTGCGCTATCTTCATCTTCTGAGGGAACCGCCAACTGCACAAGGCAGAGTTTGGAATAGTAAGTCCGTTCGCGCAGAAATTCGGTATCCACTGTGATATAGGGGTAGTCCGCAGCGGCCTTGCAAAATTCGGCCAGCTCTTGCGTCGTCTTCAAGGTTTTCATGCGCCGTACTATTCTTGCTCTTGTTATTTGAAATTGCCCGATTTTGCCTAGTCCCGAGCGATAGAGGCGACCATAGGACGAATTCCGTGCGTGTGTAAATCACCCACGAAATATCAAGGCAACAGAAGGGGTGACCTGTTGCCTTCAGCATAACGACGCAAAACAGCCGGGTACAATTTGTGTTCCCACACCAACACGCGCGCGGCCAACGTGTCGGGCGTGTCATCAGGCGCGATCCCTAGGCGTGCCTGACCCAGAATGGGGCCATCATCCAGCGCAGCGGTGACCTCGTGCACTGTACAACCATGTTCCGCATCACCTGCCTCGATCGCGCGGGCGTGTGTGTGCAGGCCTTTGTATTTCGGCAGCAGTGACGGGTGAATATTCAGCATCCGCCCCTGAAATTGCGACACAAAACCGCCGGTCAAAACGCGCATGAAACCTGCAAGGCAAACGATGTCAGGTTTCGCGTCCAGGAGCGGTTTCGCCAATTCGTCCTCGAATGCCACCCGATCGCCTTTGAACGGGCGATGATCTACAACCGCCGTTGGAATGCCCCGGTCAGCTGCTTTTTTCAGCCCACCCGCCGTCGCATCATTTGACAAGACCAGACAAGGGCGTGCGGGATGATCATCAACCATGCTGTCTACCAGGGACATCATGTTTGACCCACCGCCAGAAATCAGAATGGCGACGCGCTTGTGGCTCACAACAGCTTGCCCGAATAGGCAACGCCAGATGTTTCTGTGATTTCTCCAAGCCGTGAAACGGTTTCACCTGCATCCTGCAGCAGTTGAGCCAAATCTGCTGCACGATCTTCAGCGCAGACAAGGATCATTCCGATGCCGCAGTTGAACGTCTTCAGCATTTCAGCTTCGGCGATGCCCCCTGTCTGTGCCATCCACCCAAACACGGGCGGCAGGTCCCAGGCGTTTAGATCAACCCGCGCGCCCATGCCTTCTGGCAGAACGCGCGGAAGGTTCTCGGTCAAGCCGCCGCCTGTGATATGCGCCAAGGCATGCACGCCCCCTGCCCTGATTGCCGCCAGCGCTGGCTTCACATAAAGCCGCGTTGGCGTCAGCAGAGCTTCGCCCAACGAACCGTCACCAAAGGGAGATGCCGAATCCCAGCCCAACCCGGACAGTTCAACCAGTTTGCGAACCAGCGAATAGCCGTTGGAATGCACCCCGTTCGAGGCCAGCCCCAACAGCACATCACCCGCCTGAACGCCGTCTGGCAAATCCGCACCCCGTTCCATCGCACCAACCGAGAATCCGGCCAGATCGAAATCCCCGTCAGGGTACATCCCTGGCATTTCGGCTGTTTCGCCACCGATCAGAGCACAGCCTGATTTTGCGCAGCCTTCTGCAATGCCTTCAATGATCCGGGCAGCAGTATCTGTATCCAGTTTGCCGGTCGCAAAGTAGTCCAGAAAAAACAGCGGCTCGGCACCTTGGCAAATCAGGTCATTAACGCACATCGCGACCAGATCGATGCCAACGCCATCCACGACACCTGTGTCGATCGCAATGCGCAGCTTTGTTCCGACGCCGTCCGTGGCGCCGACAAGAATTGGGTCGGTATAACCGGCAGCCTTCAGATCAAACAAAGCGCCAAAGCCACCTAAGCCGCTCATGACACCGGGACGGTTGGTCCGCTTGGCGGCGGGCTTGATCCGATCGACCAGCGCGTTGCCCGCATCAATGTCCACACCTGCATCGGCATAGGTGATTCCGTTCTTGCCCGCTGTCATGGTCAGTCCCTCATGAGTGCTTTGCAGCGCGAGTTATTCGATTGTGCGCGCGCATGCAACGGTCAGGCTTGACGCGGGCGTTCACCGTGATACCCAAGGCCCTCAGGCGGGCCTGTAGCTCAATTGGTTAGAGCAGAGCGCTCATAACGCTTTGGTTGGGGGTTCAAGTCCCTCCGGGCCTACCAGAATCACCGCCAGACCAAAAAAGTTGGCGCACTTCCCCCAAAATTTTGACTCGCTAGCGTCCGATAATAATATCCGCGCACAATCCACCCAATCGTTCGCTTTTGGCAAGGCGTAAAGTGCCGCCATGCGCACGGGCGATGTCGGCAACGATGGCCAAGCCAAGCCCCACACCGCTGCCCTGATTCTGATTGCGAGCCGGATCAAGGCGGGTGAACGGTTTGACAGCCTCAGTACGCTGATCGGCTGGAATTCCTGGACCATCATCTTCGACGCGGATGCGTAAAGACTTGGGATTAAGGCTCAGGCTGACATCGGCCTTGGTGCCATATCGAACCGCATTCCCGATCAGGTTTTCCACCGCCCTGCGGATCGCCGTAGGACGCAACATAACTGTGCCTTGCCCCTCAACACTCACCAAATCGGCTTCGTACCCTGCCCGTCTGGCATCATCGACAATCTGACGCACAAAAGCCTCGGGATGAACCTCTTCGGTGGCGCCATCGGCTGCTCCGCGAGAGAAATCCAGAAAGGCATCCAGCAGAGCCTGCATCTCAGTGACGTCCTGCTGCAGCGGTGCCGCCTCTTCCTCGGGCAACATTGAAAGGCCAAGCTTCAATCGCGTCAGCGGCGTGCGCAGATCGTGGCTGACACCGGATAACATCAGGGTTCGCTGCTCCATTTGCCGCTCGATCCGCGCCCGCATGTCCAGAAACGCGTTACCTGCGGCCCGTACCTCGATTGCACCACTTGGCGAGTATGGCTCTATCCGACCGCGGCCAAATGCCTGCGCCGCGTTGGCCAGGCGTGTTATTGGGCGCAGTTGATTGCGCATATACAGAAACGAGATCGAGGTCATGATGATGGCAAAGAACACCATCGTTACAATCAACTGATGCGGTGCCGCTGGCGACAGTCGCCTTCGATCAAAGGTCAGCTGCAACGTCCCAAGATGCGTCGGTAAGTATAGCCGTGCCTCCTGACTGCTGGGCAATGCAACCGCAATCAGATCCGGCAAGTTTGCCCGCAGATCAGTCTCGACCTGCGGAGCAATGAAATCGTACCAGCGACGCCGCCCGATATCCGGTTCTTCATTTATGCCCAGAAAACGGACTTGCATCTCAAGCGCGGCCAAATCAGGCCGAATGGCCGCCAATGCCTGCTGCTGTGTCTCGGCCTCAGCCATAGCGCCTGTAACAAGGTTGACTTCGCGCGAAGCGGCGCGGGTCATTTGCGACGTGACATCCTCCAAATGCCTCTGCAGGAAGGCAATTCCCACGACCAGCAACAGCACAATGACCGGCAAAACCAGAATCAATGCGGCCCTGACATACAGGCTGCGAGGCATATAGGGTTTGAGCCATTGTGTGGACATGCGCTAAACCTAGCGGGCTGCCCCGACAAGAGGAAGAGCGCAGAATGCAGGCACCTGATGATTTCAACCCGCGTCCCGGTATTGCCGTCGAAATGCAACCCGGGCTCAGGCGCATTCTGGCCCCGAATCCATCGCCGATGACCTATCGCGGCACCAATACATATCTGCTGGGAACGTATGACATTGCCGTCATTGACCCCGGCCCGCTGAGTGACGCGCATCTATCCGCGATCCTGGAGGCACTGCAGCCCAACCAGCGGATCAGCCACATCATTGTCACGCACAGCCATCTGGACCATTCCCCGCTGGCCGCATCTTTGGCGGCCCGAGTGGGCGCGCCGATTATTGCCTTTGGTGGCCCGGAAGCTGGTCGCAGCGCGGTAATGACTCACTTAGCAGCACATGGCCTGGCCGGGGGTGGCGAAGGTATCGACACCCGATTTCGCCCCGATGTCGAAATCGGCGATGGCGAGGTGATCCGTGGCGATGGCTGGGATCTTGAAGTGATCCATACGCCGGGCCACCTGGGCAATCATATTGCGCTGGCCTGGGGCGATGTCTGTTTTACCGCCGATCATGTTATGGGCTGGGCGAGTTCGTTGGTGTCACCACCCGACGGTGACCTGACCGATTTCATGGCGGCCTGTCACCGGCTGCGGGCGCGTGACTGGTCGGTGTTTCACGCGGGGCACGGCGCACCGATCACCGACCCTGCCGGTCGGTTGGATTGGCTGATTCAGCACAGATTGGGGCGCGAGGCTCAGATCCTATCCGCACTTGAGGACGCGCCCGGAACTGCGCGCCAATTGGCTGAACGCATCTATACGGACACGCCGCCTGCTCTGCTTCCTGCCGCCGAACGTAACGTCTTTGCCCATCTCGTTGATCTGGAAGGCAAATCTCAGGTTTCTTTCACGGGTCGTCTGTCAGCAAAGGCAGTCTTTAGCCGCAGCTCCTAGCCGTAAGGATTTTTTTGAAATTCACGCGCTTCCCCTCTGGACGCGCAGAATCCGGATTGTTATACGGCGCGAACCGTTCCGGCGTAGCTCAGCGGTAGAGCAGTTGACTGTTAATCAATTGGTCGTAGGTTCGATCC